>NZ_JAHWBL010000080.1:0-13237 GCF_029493445.1 Nocardioides sp. ChNu-99
CAACGGGGCGGGCGCACCCAGGGCGGCGCGGGCGCCGGGCGGGGCCGCGACGTCGGCAACGGCCGGCGCGTGTGGGTGCCCAGCCGGGCCGACGTGGTGGAGCGGCTCGAGCGCGCCGGGCTGCTGCCGGCGATCACCTTCATCTTCAGCCGGGCCGGCTGCGACGCCGCGGTGCAGCAGTGCCTGGAGGCCGACATCCGGCTGACGACCGCCGAGGAGGAGGCCGAGATCCGCGCGTACGTCGCGGAGCGGGCCGCCCACCTCCCGCGGGCCGACCGCAAGGTGCTGCGCCACGACGAGTTCGCCGAGGGGCTGGCCCGCGGCGTCGCGGCCCACCACGCCGGCATGCTGCCCACGTTCAAGGAGTGCGTGGAGGAGCTGTTCGTGCGCGGCCTCGTGCGCGCCGTCTTCGCCACCGAGACCCTGGCGCTGGGCATCAACATGCCCGCCCGCACCGTCGTGCTGGAGAAGCTGAGCAAGTGGAACGGCGAGACCCACGCCGACATCACGCCGGGGGAGTACACGCAGCTCACCGGCCGCGCCGGGCGCCGCGGGCTCGACGTCGAGGGCCACGCCGTCGTGCTGTGGCAGCAGGGGATGAACCCGGCCGAGGTCGCCGGCCTCGCCTCGACGCGGACCTACCCGCTCCGCTCGTCGTTCCGCCCGTCGTACAACATGGCCGTCAACCTCGTGCACCGCTTCGGCACCGACCGCTCCCGCCAGCTGCTGGAGAGCTCCTTCGCCCAGTTCCAGGCCGACAAGGCCGTCGTCGGGCTCGCCCGCCAGCTGCGCAAGAGCGACGACGCTCTCACCGGCTACGCGGAGGCCGCGACGTGCGACAAGGGCGACTTCATGGAGTACGCCGCGCTCCGCCGCCGCGTGGGCGAGGCCGAGAAGGCGGGCGCCCGCGCCCGGCGCCTCGACCGCCGCGGCGAGGTCGTCGGCTCGCTCGTCCGCCTCAAGCGCGGCGACGTCATCCACGTGCCCGCCGGCAAGTTCGCCGGCTTCGCCGTGGTGGTCGACCCCGGCCTCGGCGAGGACGAGCCGCGGCCCTCCGTGGTCACGGTCGAGCGCCAGGCCCGGCGCCTGGGCCTCATGGACTTCCCCGAGCCCGTGCGGGCGCTCAGCCGCATCCGCGTGCCGAAGTCGTTCGACGGCCGCAACCCCGGGATGCGCCGCGACCTGGCGACGACCCTGCGCAACCACGTGCGCACCCTGCGGGTGCCGCCGCCGACTGCCCCGACGGGCCGCGACGGCGCGGACGGTGTCGACGAGGCGCAGCGCGCCGAGGTCGCCCGGCTGCGCGCCGAGGTCCGGGCCCACCCGTGCCACGACTGCCCCGACCGGGAGGACCACGCCCGCTGGGCCGAGCGCTGGGCGAAGCTCGACGCCGAGGCGCAGACGCTGCGCCGGCGCATCGAGTCCCGCACCAACACGATCGCGCGGCAGTTCGACCGGGTCAGCGAGGTGCTGACGACGCTCGGCTACCTCGAGGACGACGAGGTCACCGACCGCGGCCGCGCCCTCATGCGGCTCTACTCCGAGCTCGACCTCGTCGCGGCGGAGGCGTTGCGGGCGGGCACGTGGAGCGGCCTGAACGCCCCCGAGCTGGCCTCGGCGCTCTCCGTGCTGGTCTTCGAGTCCCGGCGCAGCGACGACCCCCGCGGCCCGCGCATCCCGGCCGGTCCGGTCGCGGACGCGGTCAGCACCACGCGCCGGCTGTGGGCCGACCTGTCGGCGCTCGAGCGCCGCCACAAGCTCGACCAGCTGCGCGAGCCCGACGCGGGGTTCACCTGGCCCGCCCTCGCCTGGGCGCGGGGGGACGACCTCGACGACATCCTGCGGGAGACCGGCATGCCGGCGGGCGACTTCGTCCGGGTGGTCAAGCAGCTGCTCGACGTCGTCGACCAGGTGGCGAACGCGACGCAGGACGGTGCGCTGCGCCGTACCGCCCGGGAGGCCGCCGGGCTGCTCGACCGCGGCATCGTCGCGTTCAGCACGCTCGGCACCGAGGTGTGAGCGGGCCGGTGCTCCGGCCGTGGCGCCTGGACGACGCGCCCGCGGTGCTGGCGGTCTTCTCGGCCTCGGACGACCTGGACCGGCAGTACCCGTGGCCGGTGCGCAACCTCGCCGACGCCGCCGCGTGCGTGGAGCGCATGCTCGCGTGGCAGCCCGACCCGGCGGCGGGGGAGCGCTACGCCTTCGCCGTGCTCGACGACGGCGTGCCGGTCGCCAACGTCGCGCTGACCGACGTCGCGCGCACCCACGACACCGCCTGGGTCTCCTACTTCTCCTCGGGCGCGGTGCGGGGCCGCGGGCTGGTACGTCGCGCGCTCGCCGCCGTCGTCACCCACGCCTTCGACGAGCTGGGCCTGCACCGCCTGGAGCTGGGCCACCGCGTCGACAACCCGGCCTCGGCGGCCGTGGCCGAGGCCGTCGGGTTCGTGCCCGAGGGCGTCGAGCGGGAGCGGCTGCGGTACGGCGCGACACGCCACGACGTGCGCCGCATGGCGTTGCTGGCCCACGACGCACGACCGGCCCCCCGCCAGGGCGAGGAGCCGGTGAGGATCGTGCTGGGCTGAGGCAGCCCGCGGGTCACTCCGCGGTGGCCACGGCCTCGGCGATCGGGGTGGGACCGTTGACGAGCTCCCACTGGCGGCCGATGGAGCGGGCGTCACCGAGGCAGACGGCGACGACGGCGGCGACGTCCGCGCGCGTGACGGTGCTCCGCTCGACCTCGCTCGCGAGGGTGACGGAACCGGTCGGCGGGTCGTCGGTGAGACCGCCCGGGCGGATGATCGTCCAGTCCAGGCCCGAGGCGCGCAGCGCCTTGTCGGCGTCGCGCTTCGCCGCGACGTACTCCTTCCACACCGGCTCGGTGTCGTCCGGGACGGGCTGGTCGACGCCGATGGCGGAGATCTGCACGACGCGGCGCACGCCGGCCTCCCGTGCCCCGGCGATCGTGCCGAGCGCGCCGCCGAGGTCGACGGTGCGCTTGCGCTCGATCTTGCCGTCGGGTCCGCCCCCCGCCGCGAAGACGACCGCCTCGACGCCCGTCAACGCGTCCGTGTAGTGGCGCGTCGTGCTGTTCTCGATGTCGAGCTCGCGCACCTCGGCGCCGAGCGCCTCGAGGTCGGGCGCGTACGCCAGCGTCCGCACCAGCGCGACCGGCGTGTGCCCGGCCGCCACCAGCAGGGGGTGCAGGTGGCGGGCGATCTGACCATTTCCTCCGACGACTGCGATGCGTGCCATGACCTCCACCGTACGGCGGCCCCGGTCGGGCGCCCCGTCGGGCGCCCGTCGGGCGCCGGTCGGGCGCTCAGTCCAGCGCGAGGAGCGCGGCCGTGAGCCGCTCGGCGCTGGTGCCGAGGTCCCAGCGCTCGGTGAGCGCAGCCGCCGCGTCGGCGTCGAACGTGGAGCCGGGGATGCGCAGGTCGACGTCGCGCACGGGCAGGTCCCGCACCACGGCGACGACCTGCGGGGCGACGTCGAGGTAGTCCGACGCCGCGGCGACCTTGGCCCGGACGCCGGGCGCCATGTCGGACGCCGGGTCGGCGGCCGCCGCGCGGATGCCGGCGATGTCGCCGAAGCGGCCCAGGAGCGTCGCGGCGGTCTTGTCGCCGGCACCCTTGACGCCCGGCAGCCCGTCGGAGGCGTCCCCGCGCAGGGTGGCGAAGTCGGCGTACTGGTCGGCGCGCACGCCGTACTTCTCCCGCACCACGTCCTCGGTGACGCGCTCGTGGCGGCCCACGCCCCGGGCGGTGTAGAGCACGCGCACCTGGGCGGCGTCGTCGACGAGCTGGAAGAGGTCGCGGTCGCCGGTGACGACGTCGACCGGCATGCCGGCGCCGGTGGCGAGGGTGCCGATGACGTCGTCGGCCTCGTGCTCGGGCGCGCCCACGACGGGCAGCCCCCAGGCCGCCAGCACCTCGCGGATGACCGGCACCTGCAGCTCGAGGGGGTCCGGCACCTCCTCGACGTCGGGGTCGGCCTCCCGCACCTCCACGACGCGGTGCGCCTTGTAGGTCGGCAGCAGGTCGACGCGCCACTGCGGGCGCCAGTCGTCGTCCCAGCAGCAGGCCAGGTGGGTGGGCTCGTACTCCCCGACGAGCCGCGTGACGAAGTCCATGAGGCCGCGCACGGCGTTGACCGGGGTGCCGTCCGGCGCCCGCATCGAGTCGGGGACGCCGAAGAAGGCGCGGAAGTAGAGCGACGCGGTGTCGAGCAGCAGGAGGCGCGGGGCACGGTGGGGCACGCGCCGATCCTGCCACGAGTGGTTAGCCTGTCCGGCGTGGAAGAGACGGACCGCAAGATCCTCGCCCTGCTCGCCCAGGACGGCCGGATGTCCTTCACCGAGCTGGGGCGGGGCACCGGACTCTCGACGTCGGCCGTGCACCAGCGGGTGAAGCGGCTCGAGCAGCGGGGCCTCATCCGCGGGTACGGCGCGACGATCGACTACGACCAGCTGGGGCTGCCGCTCACGGCGTTCATCTCGATCCGCCCCATCGACCCCTCGCAGCCGGACGACTGCCCCGAGCGGCTGCGCGACATCGTCGAGATCGAGTCGTGCTGGTCGGTCGCGGGGGAGGAGTCCTACATCCTCAAGGCCCGGGTCGAGACCCCGGCGCTCCTCGAGGGCCTGCTGGCCCGCATCCGGGCGGCGGCGAACGTGTCGACGCGCACGACGATGGTGCTGACCACGTTCTACGAGAACCGCCCCGTCACCTGAGGCCCGGTGTCACCCCGGCCTTCCCCCCGGCCTTCCCCCCGGCTCACGCCCCGGCTCACACCCCGGCCGGCACCGCGCCCGCGGCGGTGAGGGCCTGCTGCTCGCGCCACCACGCCCGGCCCTCCTCGCCGAGGGTGTGGATCGGGTCGTAGTAGTGGTACTCGCGGCTGAGCGCCGCGGGGTCGTCGGCCTCGATGGACGTGCGGTAGTTCTTCGTCCACCCCGTGATGCCGCGCACCGCGTCGTACGACGACACCTGGTGCACCCAGCGCTTGCCGACGAACGGCACGTCGCACACGATGCGCGGCGTGGCGAAACCGGGCAGGTAGCCCATGATCGCGGTCTGCAGCCGCTGCGCCTCGGCGACGGAGACCCGCCAGTGCTCGGCGGCCGGGATCATGTCGCACAGGTAGAGGTAGTACGGCGTGATGCCCGCCCCGTCGAGCAGCGCGAAGCTGAGGTCGAGCAGGTCGTGGGCGTCGGCGTTGACCCCGGCCAGCAGCACGCCCTGGTTGCGCACGTCGCGCAGGCCGGCCTCCAGCAGCGCGCGGGAGGCACGGGCCACCAGCGGCGTCACCGAGGCCGCGTGGTTGGCGTGGGTGTGCAGCGCCAGCGACACCCCGCGCGAGCGCGCCGTGCGCGCCACGCGCTCCACCCCGGCCAGCACGTCGTCGGCCAGCCAGTGCTGGGGCAGGCCCACGAGGGCCTTCGTGGCGAGCCGCACGTCGCGGATGTTGTCGATCTGCAGCAGCGCGTCGAGGAACGCCTCGAGCCGGGGCCACGGCATGTTCGCGACGTCGCCGCCCGAGACGACGACGTCCCGCACCGCGGGGGTACGGCGCAGGTAGGCCAGCATGTCCTCGAGCCGGTCGCCGGGACGCCCGAGGAACTTCAGCTTCGGCACCGCGGGGGTGGAGGTGCCGACGAGGTCCATCCGTGTGCAGTGCCCGCAGTACTGGGGGCAGGTGGCGACGAGCTCGGCCAGCACCTTGGTGGGGTAGCGGTGGGTGAGGCCCTCGGTGGCCCACATGTCGTGCTCGTGGAGCGAGTCGCGGGCGGCGTGGGGGTGCGAGGGCCAGTCGGTGCGCCGGTCGGAGTGCACGGGCAGCATGTAGTGCCGCACGGGGTCGGCGTACCAGGCCGCGGTCAGCGAGCCGGGCCCTGCCGGGCTCACGTGCGCCGCGATGGTGTTGACCATCTGGGGCGGCAGCAGCATCGACATGGTGGCGGTCTCGGCCTGGTCGCGCTCGAGGTCGGCGTGGAAGGCGTCGTCGACGAGGTCCCCGAGCAGGTCCCGCAGCTGGCGGACGTTCTTCACGCAGTGCGCCCGCTGCCACTGCGCCGAGGCCCACTCCTGCGCGGTGACGTCGCGCCAGCCCGGGAACCGGCGCCAGTCGGGCTCCACCAGCTCGGTGCGCGCGTAGACGTAGGGCTGCGGCGTGCCCACCGGACCGGTCGCGCTGTCGAGGCTCATGGGTCCCTCCGGACGTGTCGGCGTGGTCGTTGCCGCGGGAGGCGGCCTCTGCCACAGTAGGCGGAGATCGTCCTGCGTGTCGATCATCACGCCGGACGATCTGTCGTCCAGACCGGGAGTCGCCCCATGTCGTTGACCCAGCAGGCCCTGCCCGCCGCCGATCCTGTCGGCCTGCACCGCGTGCTCGACCGTCCCCGCGTGCTGCCCCAGGCCGCCACGCGCCTGGACGCCCGCCCGGAGGTGGCGGACGACGAGGTGCGCGTGCGGGTCGAGCGGCTCAACCTCGACGCGGCGTCCCACCGCCAGCTCGTCGAGCAGCACCGGGGGCCTGACGGGGCTCTCGACGTGCCGGCGCTGCGCGCGCACGTGGGGGCGATCGTGGCCGAGCGCGGCAAGATGCAGAACCCCGTCACGGGCTCCGGCGGCATGCTGCTCGGCACCGTCGAGGAGGTCGGGCCGCGCTCCCCGCTCGGCCTGCGGGTGGGGGACCGCGTCGCCACGCTCGTCTCCCTGTCCCTGACCCCGCTGGTGCTCGCCGACGGCCTGGAGCGGTGGGACGGGCGCGGCGAGCAGGTGCCCACCGACGGGCACGCCATCCTGTTCGGCCGCTCGGTCGCGGCCGTGCTCCCCGGCGACCTCCCCGACCACCTCGCCCTGGCGGTGATGGACGTCTGCGGCGCGCCCGCGCTCACCCGCCGCGTCGTGGCGGACCACCGCGCACGCGACGGGCGCGCCCCGGTGGTGGCGGTCGTGGGCGCCGCGGGCAAGTCCGGCTCGCTGTCGCTGGCCGCCGCCCGGGAGGCCGGAGCGGCGCGCGTGGTCGGCGTCGTCCCCGTCGAGGCGGAGCGGGCGGCGCTCGAGGCCACCGGGCTCGCGGACGCGGTCGTGCTCGCCGACGCGCGGGACCCGGTCGCGCTGCGCGACGCGGTCGCCGCCGGCGGGGGTCCGGCCGACGTCACCGTCGTCTGCGTCGACGTGCCGGGCTGCGAGGGCGGCGCGGTGCTCGCCACCGCCGACCGCGGCACCGTCGTCTTCTTCTCCATGGCCACGTCCTTCACTGCCGCGGCGCTCGGCGCGGAGGGCCTCGCGGCCGACGTGACGATGCTCGTGGGCAACGGCTACGTGCCGGGCCACGCGGCGTACGCCCTCGACCTCGTGCGCACGGTGCCCGCCGTGCGCGCCCTGCTCGAGCAGCGGGAGGCCCGCCGGTGAAGCTGCACCTGCCGCCCGCGACCGTACGGCGGGCCCGCGAGCTCGCGGCCCGCGTCGGGCAGCCCGTGGTCGACCTCGCCCGCGCGCACACCACCGTCGCCGTCGAGCGGGCCACGCTGCGCCTCGCGGGCGTGCCCGGCGCGGACGCGGAGGGCACGCCCTGGGTCAACCGGCTCGTCGACGTGCTGGGCGAGGACCTCGGCGAGGAGGCGCTCGCGCACGGGGTCGTCGTGCCGGTGTGGGACGCCCTGCTGCGCGGGGAGGCCGACGACCTGCCGTCCCTGGCGCAGAAGGCGGCCGCCGGCTCGGTGCGCTTCCGCCTGCCGACGGGCGCCGACGCGCGCGCGGCCCGTGCGGCCGCGGACGGCCCCGTCGCCGCGGGCCTGGCCCGGGTCGATGCCCGGCGTGCCGAGCGCGACCGACTGCTGCGCGAGGTGGGGGACGCGCCGCGGACCCCGTGGATCTACCTCATCGTCGCCACGGGCGACATCCACGAGGACGTGCCCCAGGCGCAGGCCGCCGCCCGCGCCGGGGCCGACGTCATCGCGGTGATCCGCAGCACGGGGCAGAGCCTGCTCGACTTCGTGCCGGAGGGCGCGACGCGGGAGGGCTTCGCCGGCACGTACGCGACGCAGGAGAACTTCCGGCTCATGCGCGCCGCGCTGGACGAGACGAGCCGCGAGCTGGGCCGCTACGTGCGGCTCACCAACTACGCCAGCGGGCTGTGCATGCCCGAGATCGCCGTGCTCGCCGGCCTCGAGCGGCTCGACATGATGCTCAACGACTCGATGTACGGGATCCTCTTCCGCGACATCAACCCGGTGCGCACCTTCGTCGACCAGCGGTTCAGCCGGCAGGTGCACGCCCGCGCAGGCATCGTCATCAACACGGGCGAGGACAACTACCTCACGACCGCCGACGCGGTCGAGGCGGCGCACACGGTGACGACGAGCCAGCTGCTCAACGAGTTCTTCGCCCGCGAGGCGGGCCTGGAGACCTGGCAGCTCGGCCTCGGCCACGCCTTCGAGATCGACCCGGCGGTGCCCGACTCGTTCCGCCTGGAGCTCGCGCACGCCCTGCTCGCCCGGGAGCTCTTCCCCGACGCCCCGCTCAAGTGGATGCCGCCCACGCGGCACATGACGGGCGACGTCTTCCGCGGCTACCTGCTCGACGGGTTCTTCAACCTCGCGGGCGCCCTGACCGGTCAGGGCATCCTGCTCGTCGGGATGATGACGGAGGCCGTCGTCACGCCCTGGCTCTCCGACCGCGACCTGGCCCTGCAGAACGTCCGCTACGTCCTCGACGCCGCCGGCCGCCTCCACGAGGACTTCCACCCGGCCCCCGACGGCGTCATCGTCCAGCGGGCCCACCAGGTGCTCGCCGAGTCCGTCGACCTGCTCGAGCGGATCCTCACGCACGAGCGGGGCCTGCTCGACGTCATCGCCGACGGCACCTTCGGCCTCATGCGCCGCCCGCCCGACGGCGGCCGCGGCCTCGACGGCGTCCGCGTCAAGGCGGACGACTACCACAACCCGGCCACCGACCTGCTGGAGGCGACGTGACCAGCGCACCGACCGACGCCCGCACCGACGTACCGGCACCCCCGACCCCCGCGCCGCCGCCAGACGCGGGCGCGTCACCGGGGCGCCGCGTGCTCCCGTACGGCGACACCACCGGCGACGGGATGGTGCAGCTCTCCTTTACCCTCCCGCTGCCGCACGACAAGGTCGCGGAGGGCGCCGCGGAGCAGCTCGCCGCGAAGATGGGCATGGACCCGGCGATGGTCGTGCACGCCCGGCCCGTCGGGGACGGGTTCACCTTCTTCGTCGTCTACGGCCGCGTGCGCCACGTCGTCGACACCGCCCGGGTCGAGGTCGTCGAGCGCGACTACCCGCTGCTCGGCCCCAAGGAGGCCAACCTCGCGATCCGCGAGAGCCTGCAGCGGCGCCTCGTCGTGGTGGGCGCCTGCATCGGCACCGACGCCCACACGGTCGGCATCGACGCCATCCTCAACGTGAAGGGGTTCGCGGGGGAGAAGGGGCTGGAGTACTACCGCGAGATCAAGGTCGTGAACCTCGGCGCCCAGGTCGCCGTGCCCGCCCTCGTCGCCGCGGCCGTGGCCGAGCAGGCGGACGCCGTGCTGGTCTCGCAGGTGGTCACGCAGCGCGACGCGCACCTGCTCAACACCCGCGAGATGGCGGCGGCCTTCCGCGAGGCCTACCCGCCCGCCCGGCGGCCGCTGCTCGTGGTGGGCGGGCCCCGCTTCGACGAGCGGATGGCCGACGAGCTCGGCGTCGACCGGGTGTTCGCCCGCGGCACCACCCCGGGCGAGGTCGCGAGCTTCCTCGTCGACCGCGTGCGTCGGCGGGTGGCGGCGTGAGCGCCCCGGGGACGGGCCCCTCGGTCAGCCCCGTCGTCGGCCCCGTCGTCGGCCCCGTCGTCGGCCCCGCCGCCGGCCCCGTCGTCGGCACCGTCGTCACCCACCGCCGGTACGTCGCGCACTCCCACGCGCACTACGCCGGGGGCCTGGTCGACGGTGCCTTCGGCCTCGGGCTGTTCGGCGACGTGGCCACGGAGATGTGCATCCGCACGGACGGCGACGAGGGCCTGTTCGCCTCCTACGACGACGTCCAGTTCCTCGCCCCCGTGCGGGCCGGGGACGTCGTCGAGGTGCGCGCCGAGCTGGTCGCCGTGGGGCGTCGCTCCCGTCGCTTAGCGCTCGAGCTGCGGGTCGTCGCCCGGGGTGCGGGGACCCCTGGGCGCCCCGGCGCGGCCGTGCTGCTGGACGAGCCGCTGCTCGCGACCCGGGCGTCCGGGACCGTCGTGGTCCCGGGCCCCGAGGCGGCCTAGCCCGCACGACGGCGTGTCCGGCGGCGACACGCCGCGCGGGCACGGGAAACGCGGAGAAATTCGGGCGGGGCCGTCCCCGCGCTGACCTGCGCTGATAGTGCATCGGCCCAGGTCAGCGCAACATTGACACACTCCGGGGTCACCGGAAGTCTGTGCCGGGTTCACCTAGGGCAGTTCGCGCGTGGGAGCCGAGATGCCGAGCGGTGGGTCGACGGGTCGCGCACCACTTCCCGACCGGCCGTCCGACTCGCTCGGGTCCCTCGCTGCGGTGGTGGACGCGGAGGGGGTTGCGTGGTCCGTAGACAACTTCTCGGTCCCGGCAGCCGGCCGGGCCCGCGTCGGTCCGAAGGCCACGCCGACCCCCTCCGCCCTGCGGAGGGTCGCCGCGAGTTCACGCCGACGATCCCGGGGCGTCACGTCGGGTGGGCTACCTTTCCCCGCATGCCCGCGTCGTCCCGCCTCCGCGTGCTGCTGGCGGTGCTGGCGGGTCTCGTCGGCTCCGCCGCGTTCGACCCCGTGGGGCTCGTCCTGTGCGGCCCGCTGGCCGTCGCGGGCCTGGCGCTCGCCGTCCGCGGCACGCGGGTGCGCACGGCCCTGGCCCTCGGCACGCTGTTCGGCGCCGCCTTCCAGTTCGCGCTCCTGTGGTGGATGCGCGCCGTCGGGCCCGAGGCCTGGATCGCGCTCTCCCTCATCGAGACGCTCTACTACGCGCTGCTGGGCCCGGTCGTCATGGCGTTGCAGCGCGTGCGGGGCTGGCCGCTGTGGGTCGCCGCCGCGTGGGTCGCCTGCGAGGAGCTCCGCGGCACCTGGCCGTTCGGCGGCTTCCCCTGGGGCCGATTGGCGTTCGGCACCGCCGACACCCCGTTCTCCGCGCTGCTGCCCTGGGTGGGCACCGCGGGCACCAGCCTCGTGCTGGCCCTGCTCGGCACCCTCCTGGCCGCGGCCGTCGTGGCCCTGCGCGCCGAGGGTCGCGCGCTCGGTCGGGACCGGCGCCGGGTGGCGCGGCTCGTCGTACCCCTCGGGGTGCTGGGAGCCGTCGTCGCGCTCGCCGCGCTCCGGCCCTACGAGGTGCCCACGACGGGTCCGGTGGTGCCCGTCGCCGCGGTCCAGGGCGACGTGCCCGGGGCCGGTGACGACGTCGTGCCCGTGCACCGCGAGGTCACCGAGAACCACGTCCGCACCACCGTCGAGCTGGCCGACCGCATCGCCGCCGGCACCTCCCCGACGCCCGCCTTCGTGCTGTGGCCCGAGAACTCGACCGCCGTCGACCCCTTCACCGACCGCTCGACCACCGCGGGCATCGAGGAGGCCGTCGCCGCCGTCGGCGTGCCCGTCGTCGTCGGGGGCATGGTCGACGCGCCGGCCGAGGGCCAGGTGCTCAACCAGGGCATCGTGTGGGACGACGTCACCGGCCCCGGCGACCGCTACGCGAAGCGCCACCCGGTGCCGTTCGGCGAGTTCATCCCGTTCCGCAACGCCGGCCTCGCCTCGATCGTCGACGACTTCGACCTGATCCCGCGCGACATGGTCGCGGGCACGCGCGACACCCCGCTGGAGGTCGCCGGCATCCGGGTGGGCAACGCGATCTGCTTCGACGTGGCGTACGACGACGGGTTCCGCGACCAGGTGCGTGCGGGGGCCCAGGTGCTCACCGTGCAGACCTCCAACGCCATGTTCATCCGCACCCACCAGGTCGACCAGCAGTTCGAGATCACGCGCCTGCGGGCGATCGAGTCGGGCAAGTACCTCGTCGTGGCCGCCATCAACGGCCAGAGCGCCGTGGTCGCCCCGGACGGCGAGGTCGTCAGCTCCATCGACCGCCGCACGCGGGGCGTCGTCGAGGCCGAGGTCGTGCTCAACGACGTGGTGACCCCGGGGCTCCGGCTCGGGCCGTGGATCGCCGCGGGCGTCACCGCCGCCACCGCGCTGCCCCTGCTCGGCCTCGTGCTCGCCGGTCTCGGCGGGGCTCGGCTGCGGCGGCGTACCGTGGACGGCGGGCACGACGGCGCCCCAGCACAGGCACAGGCACAGGCACAGGCAGGGGGCACGACCGGCCCGGCAGGGCAGACCGACCAGACCGGGTCCGCAGGGGCCCGGGGGACCGCAGGCACGACGAGGGAGACCGTGGGATGAGCCACAGCGACCTGGGGCGCGGCGTGGTCGTCGTGCCGACCTACAACGAGGCGCTCAACCTGGAGGCGGTCGTCGCCCGGGTGCGGGCCGCGCAGCCCGCGCTCGACGTGCTCGTGGTCGACGACGGGTCGCCGGACGGCACCGGCGCCATCGCCGATCGCCTCGCGGCCGCGGACCCCGCTGTGAGCGTCCTGCACCGCACCGAGAAGGCCGGCCTGGGGGCGGCGTACCTCCACGGCTTCGCCGTGGCGCTCGAGCGCGGCTACGACGTCGTGGGCGAGATGGACGCCGACGGCTCGCACCAGCCCGAGCAGCTGGGCCGGCTCCTCGACGCCCTCGCGTCGGCCGACCTCGTCATCGGCTCCCGGTGGGTGCGCGGCGGCTCGGTGGTGAACTGGCCGTGGAGCCGCATGGCGCTCTCGCGCGGCGGCAACCTCTACGTGCGCCTCCTGCTCGGCATCCGGGTGCGGGACGCGACCGCCGGCTTCCGCCTCTTCCGCCGCACGACGCTCGAGAAGATCGATCTGGCGTCCGTGCAGTCGACCGGCTACGTCTTCCAGACCGACCTCACGTGGCGCACGCTGCAGGCCGGTCTCGTCGTCACCGAGGTGCCGATCGAGTTCGTCGAGCGCGAGCGCGGCGAGTCGAAGATGACGGGCGCGGTGGCGGGGGAGTCGCTGCGGCGCATCACCCGCTGGGGCCTGCGGGAGCGCCGACGTCAGCTGCGCCGGTTCGTGCGCGAGCGCCGCCGCCCGTGAGCTCCGCGTCGCACGTCCCGCTGACGCCCGGGGGAAGGCCGGGGCGGCCCGGCGGCCCCGCCGGTCGCCGGCCGGCCGGCA
>NZ_JAHWBL010000081.1:0-12880 GCF_029493445.1 Nocardioides sp. ChNu-99
CGGCCGTGGTCCGGCCGACGGCGCGGCGGCCGACGGCGGCCACGACCCGTGGGCCCGCCCGGCCGACACGGAGCCCGCGCAGGGTGAGGAGCGCCGTACCGGGGGACAGGCCGGGGGACGGGCCGGGGGACAGGTCGACGGCGCCGACCGCGCCGGCGGCGCCGGCAGGGGACCGGCCGACGACCGCAGCGAGCGGGACCAGCCCTCCGACGCGCCGCAGCGCGACACCCCCGCCGCCACCCGGGGCGCGCGGCGTCCCGCCGACTTCCCGTCGCCCGGGGGCGCTCGGGCCACCGCGGGCACCGCGCCGGAGCCGCCGGCGTGGATGGACGAGGACCCCGACGACGCGGCGTCGCCCGACGACCCCGACGACGACACCCCCGAGCTGGCCGGCACCGAGCTGCTGCAGCGCGAGCTCGGCGCCACCGTCATCGAGCAGATCCGCCACGACTGAGCGCGGGCGTGCCGCCGTACGCTCGACACCGCGCGTCCCCGACGGGACGCCCACCGACGCAGGAACCACGACCGAGGAGAGCGCCATGAGCCAGAACCCCTTCGACCCCGCCGGCGGCGGCAACCCGATGGGTGGCCTCGACATGGGCGCCCTCCTGCAGCAGGCGCAGGCCATGCAGGAGCAGCTCGTCGCGGCGCAGGCCGAGCTCGAGCAGGCCGAGGTGACCGGCACGGCGATGGGCGTCAACGCCGTCGTCACGGGCGCCGGCGAGCTGCGCGGCGTCACCATCCCGGCGGGCACGTTCGACGGCGGCGACGCCGAGAGCCTCGAGGACCTCGGCGACGCGATCGTGGCGGCCTACCGCGACGCCCGTGCGCAGGCCGACCAGCTCGCGGCGGAGAAGCTGGGCCCGCTCGCGGGCGGTCTCGGCGGGCTCGGTGCCCCCGGTCAGGAGCCGGGCTCGACGCCGGGCCTGCCCGGCGGCATCGGCTTCTGACCGGCGGAACCCCTCGGTGTACGAAGGCGTCGTCCAGGACCTGATCGACGAGCTCGGCCGCCTGCCGGGCGTGGGGCCCAAGAGCGCCCAGCGCATCGCGTTCCACCTGCTCGCGGCCGACCCGACCGACGTGCGGCGCCTCGCCGACGCGCTGGTCGAGGTCACCGTGAAGGTGAAGTTCTGCCGCATCTGCTTCAACGTCTCCTCCGACGACGAGTGCCGCATCTGCCGCGACCCGCGACGCGACCCGTCGGTCATCTGCATCGTCGAGGAGTACAAGGACGTCGTCGCGATCGAGCGCACCCGCGAGTTCCGCGGCCGCTACCACGTGCTGGGCGGCGCGATCAGCCCGATCGACGGCATCGGGCCGGAGCAGCTCCACATCCGGGAGCTGATGGTGCGCCTCGCCGACGGGGCGGTCACCGAGGTGATCCTCGCGACCGACCCCAACCTGGAGGGGGAGGCCACGGCGACCTACCTGACCCGCATGCTCAAGCCCCTGGGGTTGCGCGTGACGCGACTTGCGAGTGGACTGCCGGTGGGCGGGGACCTGGAGTACGCCGACGAGGTGACCCTCGGCCGGGCGTTCGTGGGAAGGCGATCGGCAGATGAGTGACGTGCACGCGGGAGACGGCGTCGTCTTCGACCTGACGGGCGTCGAGCCCGGCGACGGCGACGGCAGCGACGCCGTCCTCGACCTCGCCGGCGGCGCACCGCCGCCCGTGGACCCCGAGGCGGCCGAGCTGGCCGGGCAGATCGCCGACCAGGTCGCGAGCTTCCTGCTCGCGCTGCGCGCGATCGCCCAGGAGGAGGACGCCGGCCGGGCGGTCTCCCTGCTGCTCCTCGAGGTCTCGCAGGTGCTGCTCGCCGGGGCCCGCCTCGGTGTGCAGCGCGACTTCGACCCGGCGGAGGAGTTCGAGCCCGACGCCGGGCCCGACCCCGACCTCGACGAGCTGCGGCTGCGGCTCGCGCGGCTGCTCGACGGCGTCGACCTCTTCACCGAGGTGTTCGACCCCTACACGCTCGACGCCGAGGGGCGCACCGAGCTGGTGGAGGCGAGCCTGTCCGACGACCTGACCTCCGTCGCCTCCGCGCTCGCGCACGGCCTGCTCCACTTCCGGGCCGGCCGCGTGATGGAGGCCCTGTGGTGGTGGCAGTTCTCGTACGTCGCGAGCTGGGGCAGCGAGGCCTCGGGCGCGCTGCGCGCCCTCCAGTCGATCGTGGCCCACGACCGCCTCGACGCGGACTTCGCGGGCGAGGTGGAGCGCGTGGCCGCCGCCGACGAGATGCTCGAGCGCCGCGGCTGAGCCCGGCCCGGGCCCCACTGAGACGCGAGACCGGCGCCCGGCCGCGCGCCGGTAGGATCGTCGCTGGTCAGGGCGGAGGCGTCGGCACGGCCGCCGCCCCGCGTCGTACGTCCGGGAGGGATCACCTGTGAGCATTGTCGTGCAGAAGTACGGCGGCTCGTCCGTGGCCGACGCGGCCGGCATCAAGCGGGTCGCCCAGCGGATCGTGGCGACGAAGAAGAAGGGCCACGACGTCGTCGTGGTCGTCTCCGCGATGGGCGACACGACCGACGAGCTGCGCGACCTCGCCGAGCAGGTGACGCCGATGCCGCCGCCGCGCGAGCTCGACATGCTCCTGACCGCCGGCGAGCGCATCTCGATGGCGCTGGTGGCGATGGCGATCACGCAGCTCGGCTACGAGGCCCGGTCGTTCACCGGCTCGCAGGCGGGCGTCATCACCGACTCCGTGCACGGCAAGGCCAAGATCATCGACATCACGCCGGGCCGCCTCGAGCAGGCGATCCGCGAGGGGTCGATCGCGATCGTCGCCGGGTTCCAGGGCGTCAGCCAGGACACGAAGGACGTCACGACGCTCGGCCGGGGCGCCTCCGACACCACGGCGGTCGCGCTGGCGGCCGCGCTGGGCGCCGAGGTCTGCGAGATCTACTCCGACGTCGACGGCGTCTTCACCGCCGACCCGCGCATCGTGCCGAAGGCCCGCAAGCTCGACCGCGTCTCCACCGAGGAGATGCTCGAGATGGCCGCGAACGGCGCCAAGATCCTCCACCTGCGGTGCGTCGAGTACGGCCGCCGCCACACCATGCCCATCCACGTCCGCTCCACCTTCTCGCAGAAGGAGGGCACCTGGATCATCCCCGAGCAGCAGGGAGCTCCCATGGAGAACGCGATCATCTCCGGCGTCGCCCACGACACCAGCCAGGCCAAGATCACGGTCGTCGGTGTGCCCGACAAGGTCGGCGAGGCCGCCCGCATCTTCGAGACGCTCGCGACCACCGGCGCGAACCTCGACATGGTCGTGCAGAACGTCTCGGCCGCCTCGACGGGCCGCACGGACATCTCCTTCACGCTGCCGCGCGAGGACGGCCAGACGGCCGTGACCGCTCTCGCCGCCCTGCAGGAGCAGGTCGGCTTCGAGAAGCTGCTGTACGACGACCAGATCGGCAAGGTCTCCCTCATCGGCGCCGGGATGCGTTCGCACCCGGGCATCACCGCCAAGTTCTTCGCCTCCCTGGCGGCGGCGGGCGTCAACATCGAGATGATCTCCACCTCGGAGATCCGGATCTCGGTCGTCATCGACGGCACGCAGATCGAGGACGCGGTGCGCGCCACGCACACGGCGTTCGACCTGGACGACACCGAGGGCGAGGCCGTGGTCTACGCCGGGACGGGGCGCTGACGTGGGCGTGCGGCTGGGCGTCGTCGGCGCCACCGGGCAGGTGGGCGTCGCCATGCGCCAGATCCTCCTCGAGCGCGGCTTCGAGGCCGACGAGGTGCGGTTCTTCGCCTCCGCGCGGTCCGCGGGGACGGTGCTGCCCTTCGGTGACCGCGAGATCACCGTCGAGGACGCGGCGATCGCCGACCCCACCGGGCTCGACATCGCCCTGTTCTCCGCGGGCGCCACGACGTCGCGGGCCCAGGCGCCGCGCTTCGTCGACGCCGGCGTGATCGTCGTCGACAACTCCAGCGCGTTCCGCAAGGACCCCGCGATCCCCCTGGTCGTCTCCGAGGTGAACCCGGGCGACGCCGCGGGCGTCATCGAGGCGAGCCGCGGCATCATCGCGAACCCGAACTGCACGACGATGGCCGCGATGCCGGTGCTCAAGCCCCTGCACGACGAGGCGGGCCTCGTGCGGCTCGTCGTCTCGACGTACCAGGCCGTGTCGGGCTCCGGCGTCGCCGGCGTCGAGGAGCTCGCGACGGGCATCGAGCAGGCCGGTGACAAGGCGCGGGAGCTGTCCTACGACGGCCAGGCCGTGGCGTTCGCCGAGCCGGGGATCTACCGGCGCACGATCGCCTACAACGTGCTGCCCTTCGCCGGGAACCTCGTCGACGACGGCCTGAACGAGACCGACGAGGAGCAGAAGCTGCGCAACGAGTCGCGCAAGATCCTCGGCATCCCCGAGCTGCGGGTCTCCGGCATCTGCGTGCGCGTGCCCGTCTTCACCGGTCACTCGCTGTCGGTCAACGCCGAGTTCGCCCGGCCCCTGTCGCCCGAGCGCGCGACCGAGCTGCTCAGCGGGGCGCCGGGCGTCGAGCTCAGCGAGATCCCCACGCCGCTGCAGGCCGCCGGCAAGGACCCGTCGTACGTCGGGCGGATCCGCGCCGACGAGGGCGTCGACGACGGCCGGGGCCTGGCGTTCTTCGTCAGCAGCGACAACCTGCGCAAGGGTGCCGCGCTCAACACGGTGCAGATCGCCGAGCTGGTCGCCGCCGCGCGCTGAGTGCGCCCGCCCTCCCGCCCTCCCGCGCCCGGCGTCCCGCGGGCGTGGGAGGCTGGGGCGCATGAGCCCCGTCGACCTGATGGCCGGTCCGCCCCCGACCCGCCTGCCCGAGGACCCCGCCGCCGCCGAGCTGGCCTCCGACGCCCCCGCGGCCGTGGTACGACGCCACCCGGCCTCGCCGTTCGCGTGGGCGGCGCTCGCCGAGCAGGCCCGCGACGCGGGCGCCGACGACGTCACGGTCTACGCGTACGCGCGGGTGGGCTACCACCGCAGCCTCGACGTGCTGCGCCGCAACGGCTGGAAGGGGCACGGCCCGGTGCCGTGGGACCACGAGCCCAACCGCGGCTTCCTCCGCGCCCTCGCGCTGCTCGCGCTCATGGCGCGCGCCATCGGCGAGACCGCGGAGTGGGAGCGCTGCAGCGAATTCCTGCGCGACTCCAGCCCCGCGGCGTACGACGCGCTGCTCGGCGACGCCTGAGCCCAGGGACTACCGCCCGGACGCGGCCGCACCCCACCCGCGGACGTCATTCGGATCGAGGCCCCTGGCCTGCGGTTCGCATGACGTCCGCGGGTGCGGTCGTCGAGGAGGGGAAGGCGCTCAGGCGCCCTGGACCAGGCTGCTGACGGTCTCGGGGCCCAGCGCCAGGACGAGGGTCGGCAGGCGCGGCCCGCGCTCGGCGCCGACGAGCAGGCGGTAGAGCAGGCGGAAGAACGCCTTCTGGTCGGCCTTGACCTCGTCGGTCGGCTGGTCGTCCAGGCCGAGGCCGCGGGCGAGCTTGGGCACGCCGTACACGACCGTGGTGACCCGGTCGAGGTCCGGGCTGCCGTCGGTCCACGCGCTCGGCAGGTGCTCGAGGAACAGGTGCAGCCACTGCCGCTCGAGGTCGCCGAGCCCGGCGAGCAGCTCGCGGTCGGGCGTGGTGCGCACGGTCGTGCGGTCCTCGGCGGGCACGAACTCGTGGGTCCACGTGATGGCGCGGCTCAGCCGCGGCTCGAGGTCGGCGACGGAGGAGTGCTCGTGGCCGAGGTCGCCCACGAGGCGGCTGATCTGGTCGGCGCTGCCCGCGGTCACGTCGGCGATCGACGACAGCGTGCGGAACGGCACCACGACCGGCGGCGTCGGCAGCGTGCCGGCGCTCGAGGTGGCCGAGGCCCGCTCGAAGGCCAGCACCTGCGCGTCGCGCTTCGCCGGGTCGGCGGCCTTGCGGCCCAGCGCGTCCCACTCGTCGTAGAGGCGCACGACCTCGGGGCCGAAGTCGACGGTGAACGCCTGCTTGGGCTGGCGGCGGGCGTAGAGCCAGCGCAGCACCGGCGCCTCCAGCACCCGCAGCGCGTCGGCCGCCGTCGGCACCCCGCCCTTCGAGGACGACATCTTCGCCATGCCGGCGACCCCGACGAACGAGTAGCCGACGAACGACGGCGCGCGGCCGCCGTACAGCTTCACGATCTCCTTGCCGACGGTGTACGACGACCCCGGCGACGCGTGGTCGACGCCGCCCGGCTCGAAGTCGACGCCCTCGACCGACCAGCGCATCGGCCAGTCGACCTTCCACACGAGCTTGCCCTCGGGCTGCGTGCGCACGTTCGTCACGTGGGAGTCGCCGCAGGAGTCGCAGGTGTAGGCGAGGTCGGTCGTGGCGTCGTCGTACGACGTGAGGGTCACCGTGTCGCGCCCGCAGGTGCGGCAGAACGGCTTGTAGGGGAAGCGGGCCAGGTCGCCGCCCTGGGTGGGCTCGTCGTCCTGCGCCACCGAGTCCTCGAGGACGGCGGCCTCCTCGGCGGGCACGTCCGCGGGGACGTCATCGGCGACCGGCTTCTTCGTGCGGTGGCGCGCGAGGACCGCCTCGATGGCGTCGCGGCGCTCGATGGCGTGGAGCACCTGGTCGGTGTAGGCGCCGGCGGTGTAGCGCTCGGTCTGGTCGACCTCCTCCATCGTGCAGCCCATCTCGGCCAGCGCGGCGCGCAGCGGGGCCTTGAAGTGCTCGGCCCACGAGGCGTGGCACTCCCACGGGTCCGGTACGGCGGAGAGCGGCCGGCCGACGTGGGTGGCCCACGAGGGGTCGACGCCGGCGGGCACCTTGCGGAAGCGGTCGAAGTCGTCCCAGCTGTGCAGGTGCCGGGTCGGCACGCCGCGACGGCGCAGCTCCTCCACCACGAGGTGGACGGTGAGGAACTCGCGCAGGTTGCCGAGGTGGATGGGGCCCGAGGGGCTGATGCCGGAGGCGCAGGTGACGACGGTGCCGGCCTCGGCGAACGCGGCGGCGACGCCGGCGTCACGCGGGTCCCCGCCGGCGTGACGCACCGCGTCGTCGGCGGCGCGCGTCACCCAGTCGGTCGGCTCGGTGGCGGGGGAGTCGGTTCGTCGTGCCATGCCTGCTTCGTCGCCTGCTTCGTCGCTCGGGGGTCTCGCTGGGCCGGTCGGCCGCCGGCAACGGTACCGGGGATCGGACCCCGGAGCGGCGGCGAGGCCCGGGAACGAGCGAGGGCGCCTCACCGCTTCCGGTGGGCGCCCTCGTGACACATCCGCCCGTCCCCCGACAGGCTTTCGTCGCATCCCCCGCGGCGCGACGCGTGCGTCGAGCCCGATCCTCCCACTGACCTCATCGGGACACCTGGCTCCGACGAGCCAGTGGCATCAAGTGGCCAGCGACGTCTACGGTGGCGCGGTGGCAGCCCGCCGTCCCGCGTTCCTCGACGAGCTCGGCCTGACCCTCCAGGCCGAGGACCTCTACTGGCGCGTCCACGGACGGACGGGAGAGGCGCTGGCGGACGTCGCCGCCATCTTGACGACCACGCCCGAGCGGCTGCGCGCCGACCTCGCCCCGCTCGTGGCGCTGCAGGCCGTGGAGGTCGACGCCGACGACCGCCTCGTGGTGCCGGAGATGGGGGTCGTCGTGAGCCGCCTGCTGGCCGACGAGGGGGAGCGCATGCGGGTCGCGGCACGGCGCGTCGAGCAGCTGGCGGCGGCCGTCCCCTTCGTCGCACCGCCCGCCCCCGAGGTCTCCGCCGACGGCACGCCGCTGAGCGGGGCGCGCGTCGAGGGCGTCTCCGCCCCGCACCTCATGGCCCGGTGGATCGAGGAGTCGTCGGGCGAGCTGATGTTCCTGCGCCCCGACCAGTGGCGCACCCGTCAGCCGGCCGCCCTCGCCGACGCCCTGGCGGAGGCCATCGCGGCCGGTCGCACGGCCCGCGCCATCTACCCGGCCCGCGCACTGGAGGAGGCGCCCGAGACGCTCGCCGAGCGGGCGCGGATGGGCGAGCAGATCCGCGTGCTCGCCCAGGTGCCCACACGGCTGTTCGTGGTGCCGGGCACCCACGCCCTGGTGCCCTACATGCCGGGCTACGCCTCGCCGCGCCTGCTCGTCGTGCGCGAGCGAGGCCTCGTCCTCATGCTGGCCCGGCTGTTCGAGCAGCTGTGGGAGCGCGCCCTGCCCGTGCCCGACCTCGACCTGCGGGGGGCACGCGACAAGGGGCGGCGTCTCCTGCTCCAGCTGCTCGCCACGGGGGCGGGCGACGAGCAGATCGCGCGGTCGCTGGGCGTCAGCCTGCGGACGGTACGGCGGCGCGTCGCCGACCTGCTCATCGAGCTCGGGGCGGACTCGCGCTTCCAGGCGGGAGTCGAGGCGGCCCGGCGGGGCTGGCTCTAGGCCCGGTCGGCCGCGGAGGTCCGGCGCGGGGGCGCTCAGGCTGCGGGCGCTCAGGACGAGGGGACGGCGCCGTGCGGCAGCGTCATCCGGTACGCCGCGGGCTCGAGGCGCCACGTGCGCTGCCGCTCCGGGCCGGAGATCTCGCCGTCCGCGGAGCACCAGAACGGCTCGCCGGCCACCGAGACCGTCGTCGCCCGCTCGTAGAGCACGTCGTCGCGCTCGTGGTGGCGTTGCAGGGCCATCGACGCGACGTACCCGAGCTTGGCCACGGGGCCGGTGGTGAAGGAGACCATCACGTCGGCCCGGCCGTCGCCGATCTCCGCCTCGGGGGTGAGGGCGGCGCCGCCGCCCACGCTGCGGCCGACGCCCACGGCGACCATGAGGACGGGCTCGTCGAGGTCGGCCACGGTGCGGCCGTCGACCTCGACGTGCAGCCGCACGTGCGGCGGGTCGACCGCGGCGAGGGCGGCCCCGATCGGGTACCCGAGCTTGCCGAGGTTGACCTTCCCCACGCCGATGCCGCCGAGGCGCTCCTTCCAGCGGGCCCCGCGGCGGCTCGCCTGCGCGCCGGCGCCCACGTGCACGTTGTTGACGACGACGCCGCCCAGCTCGTCGACGAGCAGGTCCACCGGCTGCACCTCGCCGTGGAGCACGACGCGCGCGGCCTCCTCGATGTCGAGCGGGATGCCCGCACCGCGGGCGAAGTCGTTGCCCGTGCCCAGCGGCAGCAGGCCGAGGACGTGGTCGCCCAGCTCGTTGCGGCGGTGCAGCGCCGTCACGACGGCGTGGAGCGAGCCGTCGCCGCCGGCGACCACGATGCGGCGCGACCCGGCGCGGTGCAGCACGCCGTCGAGCTCGCCGGGGTTGGACGTCGCCTGGACCTCCACGGAGGCCTCCGAGCGCAGCACGGTGAGCGCCTGCTCCAGCGTCTCCTCGTCGGAGGTGCCGGCAGTCGCGTTCGTGATCACCAGGAGGGGGTCCATCGCCGCGACCCTATCGGGCCCCGCGGTCCCTGGTAGCGTGACGCCGCAAGAGCCCTGGTGAACTCGGAGCCGCTGCTGCCGACGCCGGGGCTCTGGCGCTGCCAGGCACCCGTACGACGAGAGGGGCTGCGATGCCCGCGATCATGATCCTCGGAGCCCAGTGGGGCGACGAGGGCAAGGGCAAGGCCACCGACCTGCTGGCCACCACCGACTCCATCGACTACGTCGTGCGCACGAGCGGCGGTCACAACGCCGGTCACACGATCGTCGTCAACGGCCAGAAGTTCGCGACGCACCTGCTGCCCAGCGGCATCATCACCAAGGGTGCGACCTGCGTGATCGGCAACGGCGTCGTGGTCTCGCCGGAGGCGCTGTTCCGCGAGCTCGACGAGCTGGTCGGCCAGGGCGTCGACGTCGCGGACCTCGTGGTGAGCGCGAACGCGCACGTCATCGCGTCGTACCACTCCACGATCGACAAGGTCACCGAGCGGTTCCTCGGCAGCAAGAAGATCGGCACGACCGGGCGCGGCATCGGGCCGGCGTACGCCGACAAGGTCAACCGCGTGGGCGTGCGCATCGCCGACCTCTTCGACGAGAAGATCCTCACCCAGAAGGTCGAGGCGGCGCTCGAGACGCGCAACCACCTGCTGACGAAGGTCTACAACCGCCGCGCCATCGAGGTGGCCGCGGTGGTCGAGGAGCTGACGTCGTACGCCGAGCGGCTGCGCCCGATGGTCGCCGACACCTCCCTGCTGCTCAACCAGGCGCTCGACGCCGGGAAGACGGTGCTGTTCGAGGGCGCGCAGGCGACGATGCTCGACGTCGACCACGGCACGTATCCCTTCGTGACGTCGTCGAACCCGGTGGCCGGCGGCGTCTGCGTGGGCGCCGGCGTCGGCCCCACGCGCATCGACCGCGTGATCGGCGTCATCAAGGCCTACACGACCCGCGTCGGCTCCGGCCCGTTCCCGACCGAGCTGTTCGACGCCGACGGGGAGGCCCTGCAGCGCATCGGCGGCGAGGTGGGCGTCTCGACCGGTCGCACGCGGCGCTGCGGCTGGTACGACGCCGTGGTCGCCCGCTACGCGACGCGCGTCAACGGCCTGACCGAGTTCTTCCTGACCAAGCTCGACGTGCTCGACAGCTGGGAGCGCATCCCGGTCTGCGTCGCCTACGAGGTCGACGGCCAGCGGGTCGAGGAGATGCCGCTGACGCAGACCGACTTCCACCACGCGACGCCGGTCTACGAGTACTTCGACGGCTGGCAGACCGACATCTCGGGTTGCCGCACCTTTGACGAGCTCCCCGCCAACGCGCAGACCTACGTCAAGGCGCTCGAGGAGCTGTCCGGCGCGCCGTTCTGGGGCGTCGGCGTGGGTCCGGGCCGCGAGCAGACCATCGTGGTGAACCCCGGGCGCTGAGCCCGGGGCCGAGTCGCCGCGCCTCCGCCGCGCCCCCGCCGCGCCCCAGGGCGGCGCGGCGGCGTACCGGGTGGTGCGGGGGCCCCTCAGGCGAGGCCGGTGAGCACCGAGGGGAGCAGGCCGGGCAGGCGCTCCTCCACCTCGTCGAGGCGCAGCCGCTGGTGGAGCGTGCCGTCGACGTAGGTGCGCTCCGTGAGGCCCGCCTCCCGCAGCACCTTGAAGTGGTGGCTCGCGGTGGACTTGCCGATGTCGTCGTAGAGGGCGCTGCAGCGCTCCGAGCGCTCGGGCGAGACGGCCATCCGGCGCACCATCTCGAGGCGGACGGGGTCCGCGAGCGCGGCCAGCACGACCTGCACGGGCGCGACCTCGGCGACGGCGGGCAGGCCCGGGACGGGGGTGCAGACGTCGGTCGCCGTGCTGCGGGTCACCTGGTCGGTCACGTCCCGTCCTCCATCGCGGTTCGATGTTCGTCGAACGTAGGCTACTGTCTCCTTCGTTCGACCATGATCGAACCTATCAGGAGGACCGCATGAGCACCCCCGCCCGCTGGCCGTACGCCGCGCTGCTCGGCCTGACCGCGGTGGCGCTCGGGGTCTCCGCCGCTCCGGCGCCGCTCTACGGCATCTACGCCGACGCGTGGGACTTCGCCCCGATCACGACGACGCTGGTGTTCGCGGCGTACGCCGTCGCGGCGCTCGTCAGCGTCCTCGTGGCGGGGTCGCTGTCCGACCGGTACGGGCGGCGGCCCGTGCTGCTGGGCGCCATCGGTCTCGTGCTGGTCGGGCTGGCCGTCTTCGCCCTGGCCGGCGGGGTGGCCGCGCTCGTGGTGGCGCGCGTGCTGCACGGACTGGGTGTGGGGGCCATCGTGGTCGCCGGGTCGGCCGCGCTGCTCGACCTGCGCCCCGGGGCCGGGGCCCGCGCTGGGCTGCACTCCGGCGTGGCGTTCAACGTCGGCATCGCCGCGGTGGTGTTCCTCGTCGCGGTCGACGCGCAGCTCGACCTCGCGCCGCTCGTCACGCCGTACGTGACCCTCGCGGTGCTCATCCTCCTCGGCGGCGCGGCCGTGCGGGCCATGCCGGAGCCGCACGCCGACGACCGGGCGGTGCGGCTGCACCTCGCGCGCCCGCAGGTGCCGCGGGGGATCGCGCCCGACTTCCGCTTCGCGGCGCTCGGCGTCATGGCGTCGTGGTCGGTGCTCGGGGTGTTCCTGTCGCTGTTCCCGACGATCGCCTCGCACGCGGCGGGCACCACCGACCTGCTGTTCGGCGGCAGCGTCGTGGCGGCGTCGGCGGCGACCGCCGCGGTCAGCCAGCTGGTCGGCTCGCGGTGGCCGGCGCGGCACGCGGCCGTCGTGGGCGACCTCGGTACGGCGGTCAGCCTGCTCGCCTGCATCGGCGCCGTCGCCTGGGGCGACCCGGTCGTGCTGGTGGTGACGTCGGCGGTGCTCGGCTTCTTCTTCGGGCTGGCGTTCGGCTCGTCGCTGCGCCACCTCGGCCAGGTCGTGCCCGCGGCGCACCGCGGCGAGGTGATGTCGGCGTTCTACGTGCTCGCCTACTCCGCCATGGCGCTGCCCACGATCCTCGCCGGCTGGGCGGCCACCGTGTGGGGCGCCGCCGACATCTTCGCGCCGTTCATGGTGCTGGTCGCGCTCGCCTGCACCGCCGCGGGCGTGCTGGGCCTGCGCGTGCGCGGCACCGCCCCGGACGAGGATCTCGCGCCCGAGCCCGCCGCTGGCGGCGCGGCCGTCTGAGGCGGCGGGGTTCGGCTGGTCTCGAGGGGTTGCGAGAGCAACCCACCTCGACCACCGGGGGTCCCGGACGTCAGGTGCCGCGCGTTACCGGTGGTCGAGGTGGCCGCGCTTGTCCGGTGGTTGAGGTGGCCGCGCTTGTCCGGTGGTTGAGGTGGCCGCGCTAGCTGTGATGTCCAGGGAGGTTGTCCCGCTACCTGGCGGTGAGCCTGTCTGACAGGCGAAGGCCTCCGGTTGTGAAGTGGAGCTGTCGAGGTACCGCTTCACCCACCGGAGGCCTTCATGTCCCACGCTAACGCCGCACTGACCCCACGCGCTCGTCTACGTCTTGCCCGCCTGATCGTGGAAACCGGCTGGACCCACACCGCTGCCGCGAAGATGTTC
>NZ_JAHWBL010000082.1:0-12870 GCF_029493445.1 Nocardioides sp. ChNu-99
CCTGCGCGCCGACCTGGCGGCGCTGCGGCTCGAGCACCTGCCGGCGGCCGGCCCCCCGGTGGTGGTGCCGCGACGCCTGACGACCGCCGCGCCGCACCCCGCTCCCCTGCACGACGCGCCGACCCACGTCGGGGTCGGTACCGCGCGGCTCGCCCCGGGCGCGCCCGCCCCGACCCGCGTCGACCGACCGGTGGCCGCGGCGCCGCGGCGTTCCGCCGTACCGGCCGTGTGGCTGCTCGTGCTGGGGCTGCTCGCGACGGTGGCCGGCGCCTACCTGCTCCTGACCGCCTGACGGCCCCGGCGGCGCAGCAGCACCACGCCCCCGGCAAGGCTGCCGAGGCCGAGCGCGAGCAGCGCGCCGCCGGTGACGAGGCGCGCCACCGACGCGCCCGCGCCGTCGCCGGAGAGCGTGACCTCGTCGGAGAGCTGGTCCTCGCCGAGCAGGAACGCGGGCTCGCTGGCGTACGCCGGCCCCGCGGCGTCCGCCGGGCCCGCGACCGCCACGCGGAGGGTCACGGGCACCGGGTACGCCGTGGCCTCGCCGTCGTAGCCGGGGTCCGAGGTCACGACCACCACGTGCTCCCCCGGCAGGGAGGGCCCACCGGCCTCGTGGCGCTGCAGGTAGCCGACGGCCGGCAGCTCCGCGTACGCCGTGGTGACGTCCGAGCCGAGGGTGGAGTCGACCGTCGTGGCGCGCTGGGCCAGCATCGGGTCGAGGATGCGCACCCCGAGCCCCACGCCCGCCCCGGCCTCGTCGAGCGCGTCCTCGTCCAGCCCGTCCGCCACGGCCTCGACCGCCACGGACTGGCCCCACCCGAGACGCACCCGGTAGGCGGTCTGGCCCCCGACCCGGACCGTGCCGCGCCAGATGCCGGTCGTCAGCACGGGCGCGGTCGTCACGTCCGTCGAGCCCTCCTGCGCGCGCGCCGCGCCGTCGACGTCTACCGGGCCGGGGTCGGGCGCGTCGGCGGGGGCGGGCAGGTCGTCGGTGTCGCCGACCGGCGCCTCCTCCACCACCCGCAGCCAGACCGGCGACGAGGTGTCGACCACGGGAGCGGAGCGCTCGACCGTGACGCGCACCGAGGTGGTCTCGGCGCAGGGCGCCGCCGACGGGTCCTCCTCGCGCGGGTCGCCCGGCCCGGCCGCGAGGCCCAGCGTGAGCAGGCCGACGCCACCGCCGTCGTAGCGGACGATCGAGTCCGACGCGCAGGAGTCCCCGTCGGGCGCGCTGATCTCGAGGCGGAACCCGTCCGCCGCCCCCGGCGCCGAACCCGGGGTGGTCGCGGCGACGTGCACGGTGCTGCCCTCGACCTGGCGGCGGTAGGACAGGTGGAGCGCCTCGCCCGGCCCGTCGCTCGGCCCGAGCTCGGCACGGCTCCACCCGGCGGGCAGCGCGGCCGGGGCGCCCGGGTCGTCGGCGTCCAGGCGTGGGGCGTCCTCGGGCAGGGACAGCTGGGGAGCGCTCTCCTCCTCGGCTGCTCCCGCGGGTACGGCGGACGCCACTCCCAGCGCCGCGGCGGGCACGAGCAGGGCGACGGACAGTGCACGGGCCGCGCGGGGCCGAGGGCCGGGGCGGGCCATCAGAAGTCGCCCGCGTCGCGCCGCACGGGCGCCAGGAGCGCGGACACCGCGGCGTGCTGCTCCGCGTCGAGCGCCCCGAGCGCGAAGTCGGCGGCGAGGAGGTCGGCGGTCGCCCGCTCCACGAGCTCGCGTCCCTGCGGGGTGATCTCGGCGAGGACGGCGCGGCCGTCGTCGGGGTGCGGGCGGCGCTCGACGAGGCCGGCGGCGGCGAGGCGGTTGACGATCGAGGTGACCGAGGTGGGGTGCACCTGCAGCCGCTCCCCCATCTTGCCCAGCGGGAGCGAGCCGCGGGAGGAGAAGACGAGCAGGACGAGCGCCTCGTAGCGGGCGAACGTCAGCCCGTGCGGCTTGAGCAGGGCGTCGAGGCGGGCGATGACGAGCTGCTGCACCCGCATCAGCGAGGTGACGGCGTGCATGACCGCGCCACCCTCCCAGCGCAGCTCCCACTGGCGGCGGGCCTCGTCGATGGGGTCGAACGGGAGCGCCACGTCAGTTGACCTGGGGCCGGCCGCGGACGCCCGAGCGCTGCACGACGCGTTGGATGGACAGGTCGCGCTGGTCGGGGCGTCCGACGTACCGGATCTCGCGCAGGCCCTGGGCCTGGGCCGCGGACTCGAACACGAAGTGGCCGTAGCCGAGGACGCGCCCGACGAGCGGCTTCTTGACGGTGATGTCGAGGATCCGGGTCAGCGGCACGGTGGCGAGCTGCTGGGAGAACACGCCGTGCACGCGGTAGACGCGCATGTTGGTGACGACGAAGCGGTCCATGTGCACGACGAGGACCTTGTAGACGCCCCACGCCGCGACCACCCCGGCCAGCAGGATCGGGAACCAGCCCCAGTCGAGCGGGAGGAACGGCACGCTCGCCAGCAGCGCGAGGGCGAGCAGGCAGATGAGGACGGGCACCACGAAGGTCACCCAGTGGTGGCGCACCTCGTCGACGATGACCTCGCCCTCGTCGCGCAGCAGGTGCCGGGCGATGTCCGGGTCGGTCACCGCGGCGATCAGGCCCACGACGACCTCACGACGGGCTCACAGCGGGCTCAGGAGAGCTCGCCGACGAAGCGGATGACCGCGCGGAAGAAGGACACGAGCAGGTCCCACGCCTCACCGCCGCCGTCGCGGGCCGTGGCCGCCAGGCCGCTCGGGTCGGTGAACATCCAGAAGCCGAGGAACACGACGACGAGGAGCAGCACCACCTTCTTCGCGCTCACGTCGTTCCTCCAAGCCATGGACGTCGTTCCCGGACACAGACCGGCATGTTTCTACCAAGAGCCCCGCCCGGTTCGGCGCAGGCGCGCCCGGGCGGAGCGACTCACCCGTCGGTGGGCGTGCCGCCGACGCCGTCGGTCGCGGCCAGGAGTGCGTTGGCCGCTCCGTACGGGTCGCGCCTGCCCGCCACGACGTCGTCGGCGAGCACGTCGAGGTCCGGGCCCCCGGACCCCCGGCCGCCGCCGGCGATGCCCGCCCACGTACGGCGCAGGTGGGTCAGCGCGATGGCCTCCACCTCCTCGCGGGCGCGCCGGCGGCGCCGTACGGCGAGGTGCCCCGTCGTCGCGAGCCACGCGCGGTGCTCCTCGAGCCGGTCGACGACCTCGCTCACGCCCTCACCGCTCTGCGCGGTGGTGGCGAGGATGGGGGGACGCCACGCGTCGGCGGGACGGTCGGCGAGGTTCAGCATGCCGCGCAGCTCTCGGCGCACCTGGTCGGCGCCCCCGCGGTCGGCCTTGTTCACGACGTACAGGTCGCCGACCTCGAGGATGCCGGCCTTGGCGGCCTGGATGCCGTCGCCCATCCCCGGCGCCAGCAGCACGACGGTGGTGTCGGCGAGGCCGGCGACCTCGACCTCGCTCTGCCCGACGCCGACGGTCTCGACCAGCACCACGTCGAACCCGGCCGCGTCGAGCACCCGCAGCGCCTGCGGGGTGCTCCACGACAGCCCACCGAGGTGGCCGCGGGACGCCATCGAGCGGATGTAGACGTCCGCGTCGGTCGCGTGGTCGCCCATCCGGATGCGGTCGCCCAGCAGGGCCCCGCCCGAGAACGGCGAGGACGGGTCGACGGCCAGCACGCCGACGCGGCGCCCACGGGCGCGCAGCTCGGTGACGAGCGCGTTGGTGGAGGTCGACTTGCCCACGCCCGGCGAGCCCGTCACGCCGACCACGTGGGCGTGACCGGTGTGCGGGGCCAGCAGGGCCATCGCCTCCCGCAGGCGGGCGGCGCGGGCGTCCTCCCCGTCGGCGCGGGGGGCGCCGCCGGCGTCCTCGACCAGGGAGACGAGCCGCCCGACGGCACGCGGGTCACCCCCGCGCGCCGCCGCGACCAGGTCGGGGACCGACGCCGTGCGGCGCCGCCCCCGGGCCGGGGTCGCGGCGGTGAGCGGGGGTGCCTCGCTCACGCGGGGACGCGGATGATCAGGGCGTCGCCCTGGCCGCCGCCGCCGCACAGCGCGGCGGCGCCGGTGCCACCACCGCGGCGCTTGAGCTCGAGCGCGAGGTGCAGCACGATCCGGGCGCCCGACATGCCGACGGGGTGGCCCAGCGCGATGGCGCCGCCGTTGACGTTGACCTTGTCCTCGGAGACGCCGAGCTTGCGGGCGCTGGCGATGCCGACGGCAGCGAAGGCCTCGTTCATCTCGAACAGGTCGATGTCCTCCACCGAGATGCCCTCCTTCTCCACCGCCTTGAGGATGGCGTTGGCGGGCTGCTCCTGCAGCGTGGAGTCGGGGCCGGCCACCTGGCCGGACGCACCGATCTCGGCGATCCAGCTCAGGCCCAGCTCCTCGGCCTTGGCCTTGCTCATCACCACGACCGCGGCGGCGCCGTCGGAGATCTGCGAGGCCGAGCCGGCCGTGACCGTGCCGTCCTTGCTGAACGCCGGGCGCAGCTTCGCGAGGCTCTCGGGGGTGGTGTCGGCGCGCACGCCCTCGTCGGTGGAGACGACGACCGGGTCGCCCTTCCGCTGCGGGATCTGGACCGGCACGATCTCGTCGTCGAAGACGCCGTTCTTCTGCGCGGCCGCCGCGAGCTGGTGGCTGCGGGCCGCGAACGCGTCCTGCTCCTCGCGGGTCAGCTTCTCGGCCTCGCTGTTGCGGTCCTCGGTCAGCCCGCCCATCGGCTGGTTCGTGAACTGGTCGTAGAGCGCGTCGTACGCCATGGAGTCCACCAGCGCGGTGTCGCCGTACTTGAAGCCCGCGCGGGACTTCGGCAGCAGGTGCGGGGCCTGCGTCATCGACTCCATGCCGCCGGCCACGACGATCTCGTGCTCGCCGGCCCGGATGAGCTGGTCGGCCAGGGCGATGGCGTTGATGCCCGACAGGCAGACCTTGTTGATGGTCAGCGCCGGCACGTTCATCGGGATGCCGCCCTTGACGGCCGCCTGGCGGGCCGCGATCTGGCCGGCACCGGCCTGGATCACCTGGCCCATGATCACGTACTCGACCTGGTCGCCGGAGACGCCGGCGCGCTCGAGCGCGCCCTTGATGGCGACGCCGCCCAGGTCGGCGCCGGTCAGCGACGTGAGGCCGCCGAGCAGGCGACCGATCGGGGTGCGGGCACCGGCGACGATGACGGAAGTGGTCATGGGACATGCCTCCAAGTTGGGGTTCGCTGCGTGAGAGAACGTGCCGCGCGGAGCGGTCGGAGGTCAAGGCTACCGACGAGTCACTTCGTGACCGGCCGCGGTGTCGCCGTCGTCACACTCCCCGCCGGGGCCGCGGTGCGCCGTACGTACGATGCGCCCCATGTCCGCACCCCTGGAGATCCCCGCGCACCTGTTCACCGCCATCGACCACGTCGGCATCGCCGTGGCCGACCTCGACGAGGCCATCGCCTTCTACGAGGGCACCTTCGGCATGAGGGTCGCCCACCAGGAGACCAACGAGGAGCAGGGCGTCCGCGAGGCCATGGTCGCCGTCGGCGACTCGGGCTCCTTCATCCAGCTGCTCGCCCCGCTGACCCCCGAGTCGACCATCGCCAAGTTCCTGGACCGCTCCGGGCCCGGCCTGCAGCAGCTCGCCTACCGCGTCGTCGACGTCGAGCAGGTCTCCGCGATCCTGCGGGAGCGCGGCGTGCGCCTGCTGTACGACGCGCCCCGCCGCGGCACGTCGGACTCGCGCATCAACTTCGTGCACCCGAAGGACGCCGGTGGCGTGCTCGTCGAGCTGGTGCAGCCGGCCGCCGACGCGCACCACTGACGGGTCCGCTCACGCCAGCAGGAGGTCGGTGTCGCGGGCGTCGGTGACGAGCATGTGGCCGGGCGCGTGCGTGAGCGCGAGGCCCGGGCGCGACTCGACCACCGCCGCCTGCGCCGTCACCCCGCATGCCCAGAACACGGGCACCTCGCCCGGGCGCATCGTCACCGCGTCGCCGTAGTCCGGCCGGTCGAGGTCGGTGATCCCGAGCGCGGCGGGTTCACCCACGTGCACCGGCGCGCCGTGCACGCCGGGGTAGCGCCCGGTCACCCGCACCGCGTCCGCGACGCGGTCCGCGGGCACGGGCCGCATCGACACCACGAGGGGCCCGAGAGGGCACCGGCGGGCCGGCAGCGCCGCGTGGTGCGGTACATCGGCACGTTGACCCCCTCGCTCTGGTGCCGCACCTCGATCCCCGCCACCTGCAGCGCGTCCTCGAAGGTGAACGAGCAGCCGATGAGGAAGCTGACGAGGTCGTCGCGCCACCACCCCAGCAGGTCGGTGGGCTCCTCGACGAGCTCGCCCTCGCGGAAGACCCGGTACGCCGGCAGGTCGGTGCGCACGTCGCCGTCGAGCAGCGCACCGGCCACCGCGCCGGGCTCGAGCACCTCGAGCAGCGGGCACGCACGCGGGTTGCGCTGCGCGAACACGAGGAAGTCGTAGGCCTTCGCGCGCGGCAGCACCAGCAGGTTGGCCTGCGCCCAGCCGCGGCTCCAGCCCGCGGTCGGCGTCACCAGTCGGCGCGGAACCGCCGGCGGGCCTCGTGGGGGGTCAGCGACCCGCGGGTGGTGGCGTCGTCCATCAGGATCCTCCGGTCTCGTCGGTGCCGGCCCGCACCCAGCGGAACCGGACGGTCTCCCCGGGGCGCACCTGGGCGGCGCGGTCGACGTCGGCGTCGACGACGACACCGACGACGGGGTACCCGCCGGTGACGGGGTGGTCGGCCAGGAACAGCACGGGCTCGCCCGACGGCGGCACCTGCAGCGCGCCGCGGGTCGCGCCCTCGCTGGGCAGCAAGGCGTCCGGGTCGGCCGCGCGCAGGAGCCCCGCCGGCGCCTCCCCGTCCGGGCCACCGCGCTCGAGGCGCATGCCGACGCGGTCGGTGCGCGACGACGCCCGCCACGCGCCGGTGGTCAGCACGCCGGCGTCGGCGACCCAGTCGTCGCGGGGCCCCCGCACCACGCGCAGCACCACGTCGCCCGGGTCGCTCCCGGGGGCCGGCGGCACGCCGTCGACGACCGGCTGCCCGGTGACCTCGTCGCCCACGGGCAGCACCGTGCCGGGCCGCAGCGGCGCCGGCCCGATCCCGGCGAGCACGTCGTGGCTGCGGGAACCCAGCACGGCCGGCACGTCGATCCCCCCGCGCACGGCGAGGTACGAGCGGAGGCCGCGGGTCGGCGTACCCACCGCGACCCGGTCCCCGGTGCGGGCCGCGACGAGGGCGCCGGGGCCGACCTCGCGGCCGGCGACGACGAGCGGAGCCGGGGCTCCGGTGAGGCAGAGCCACACGACCGCGCCGGGCGCGCCGGTGACCTCGAGCTCGAGACCCCCGAGGGTGACCTCGAGCGCGGCGGCTCCCGGGGCGTTGCCGAGCAGCCGGTTGGCCAGGGCGTGGGCGGCGCGGTCCGCGGCGCCGGAGCGGCCCACCCCGATGCCCGCCTGCCCGGGGCGACCGGTGTCCTCGACGTACGCCGGTCCCCCGACGCGGTGGACGAGCAGCGCGGGCCGTGCGGGGCGCGCGGGCGTGCTCACGTCGCCTCCGTGAAGCGCACCGCGGCCCCCGGGCGGAGCAGGGCGGGCGGCTCGCGATCGAGGTCCCACAGCACGAGGTCGGTGCGGCCCAGCAGCTGCCAGCCGCCGGGCGAGCTGCGGGGGTAGACGCCCGAGAACTCCCCCGCCAGGCCGACCGCGCCGGCGGGCACGCTGGTGCGGGGCTCGGAGCGCCGCGGCACACGCAACCGGGGATCGCCGCCGACGAGGTAGGCGAATCCCGGCGCGAAGCCGCCGAAGGCCACGCGCCACGGCCGGCCGGTGTGGGCGGCGACCACCTCGCGCGGGCTCAGGCCGGTCAGGGCCGCGACGTCCGCGAGGTCGGGGCCGTCGTACACGACGGGGATCTCGACGGTTCCGGCGTCGAGAGCCGTCCCCCGCTCCCCCGCCGCGTCCCCCGCCCGGTCGCCCTGCTCGGCCGCGGTGCGCTCCGCCGCGGCCCGCACGGCGGCGACCGGCACGCCGGGGCGCGCGACGAGCAGCACGGTGCGCGCGGCCGGGACCACCTCGGCGACCGGACCCTCGGGACCGGTCGCGCCCGCCACGGCGAGCGCGTCGACGAGCCGGACCACCGCCGGGGTGTCCTCCACCTCGACGAGGACCGCGCGGTCGCCGTACGGCAGGAGGCGGGCGGTGCTCACACGAAGGCCCCGAGCCGGACGCCGGCGTCCTCCAGGCCGGTGCGCACCGCACGGGCCATCGCGACGGCCCCGGGCGAGTCGCCGTGCACGCACACCGAGTCCGCGGTCACCGCGACGCTCGAGCCGTCCACCGCGACGAGCGTGCCCTCGGTGACGAGACGGACCATGCGGGCCGCGACCTCCGCGGGGTCGTGGAGGACGGCGCCGGGCTCGCGGCGGGACACGAGCGTGCCCTCGGGGGTGTAGGCGCGGTCCGCGAACGCCTCCCGCACGGTGCGCAGGCCGGCGGCGTCCGCGAGGCGGAGCAGGGCCGAGCTCGGCAGGCCGAGCACCGGCAGCGACGGATCGAGGTCCAGGACCGCGTCGACCACCGCCCGGGCCTGCTCCTCGTGGTGCACGACGGCGTTGTAGAGCGCGCCGTGCGGCTTGACGTAGGCGACGCGGCCGCCCTCCGCGCGGGCCAGCGCGTCGAGCGCCCCGGCCTGGTACAGCACGTCGTCGGCGAGGTGCCGCGGTTCGACGTCGATGAATCGGCGGCCGAAGCCGGCCAGGTCGCGGTAGCCGACCTGGGCGCCGATCGCGACGCCCCCGGCCACCGCCAGCCGGCACGTGGTGCGCAGCGTCGTCGGGTCCCCGGCGTGGAAGCCGCAGGCGACGTTGGCGCTCGTCACCAGGCCCAGGACGGCTTCGTCGTCGCCGAGCTCCCAGCGGCCGAAGGACTCGCCGACGTCGCTGTTGAGGTCGACCGTGGTCCCGTTCCCGATCGGGTCCGTCACTGCCATCCCGTGCTCCCGCCTCAGAGGTCCATCAGGGGCGTGAACGAGCGCCACGCCAGGAACAGGGTCAGCAGCCAGGCCAGCACGCCGATGGCCAGGAGCCAGCGCGGGTAGCGGTAGCCGTGCAGGAGGTCGCGGCGGCGCCAGGCGATCCACAGCAGCAGGCCGAAGCCGATCGGCAGGATCATGCCGTTGAACGCCCCGGCGAAGACCAGCAGCGTCACGGGCGCCTGCTCGATGACGAGGTAGACCACCGTCGTCGCCGCGATGAACCCGACGGTCAGCAGGTTGCGGGTGCGGGCCGGGGTCGCCGAGGTGGTGACGAACGAGATCGAGGTGTACGCCGCGCCGATCACCGACGTGAGGGCCGCCGCCCACAGGATGAGCCCGAAGACGCGCAGCCCGGCCTCGCCGGCGGCCGCCTCGAAGGCGCTGGCCGCCGGGTTCGACTCGTCGAGCGCCGTCCCCCCGGCGATGACGCCGAGGATGGCGAGGAAGAGCACGACGCGCATGAGGCCCGTGACGAGGATGCCGACGACAGAGCTGCGGGAGATGGCCCGCACCGCCTCCGGGCCGGTCGTCCCCGAGTCGAGCAGGCGGTGGGCGCCGGCGTACGTGATGTAGCCGCCGACCGTGCCGCCGATGATCGTGGTCACCGCGAGCACGTCGAACTCCGTCGGCGCCACGACGTTGCGCAGGGCGTCCCCGACCGGGGGGCCGGACGTGACGGCGATCGTGGCCGTCGCGACGATCATGACCATCCCGAGCACGACGACGACCCGGTCGAGGGCGACCCCGGCCCGGGCGCTGAGGAAGATCCCCGCCGCGACGACCGCGGACAGGGCGCCGCCCCAGCGGGGGTCGAGGCCGAGGAGCGCGTCGAGGCCGAGGCCGGCTCCCGCGACGTTGCCGATGTTGAAGACGAACCCGCCCACGACGACGAGGCCGGCGAGCAGCCACCCGGCCCCGGGGGCGACGTCGCCCGCCAGCTCGTGGGCCCGGCGACCGGCGACGCCGATCACCCGCCACACGTTCAGCTGCACGGCGACGTCGACGAGGATCGACAAGACGATGGCGCAGGCGAAGGCCGCGCCGAGCTGGACCGTGAAGGTCGCGGTCTGCGTGATGAAGCCGGGTCCGATGGCGCTCGTGGCCATCAGGAAGATCGCGCCGAGGAGCGCGGAGCGGCGGCTGGCCGAGCTCACGGCCTCCTTGAGCGGCGGGGTGTCACCCATCGCGGGGTCCCTTCGTGGTCCGGACTGGCGGGTGTCGATCACCGTAAGGACTGTTGAACAATCCCGCAATCCCCTCGCGTGGCCCGGGCCACGTGCTCGGCGACCGCCCGGTACCCCCGGCCGCTAGGGTCACGGCCGTGGCCGCCTCCGAGCTCGACCCCCTCCTCGCCTCCTTGGGCGAGGCGCGCCGGGCCCGCCGCACCGTCATGAGCACCTCCGCCGACCGCGCGGCCCGCCTGCTGCGGGAGCAGGTCGTCGAGGGCACGCTGCGCTCGGGCACCCGGTTGCCCGAGGTGCGGCTCGCCGACGCACTGGGCGTCTCGCGCAACACGCTGCGCGAGGCCCTGAGCCAGCTGGTGGCCGAGCGGATCCTCGTGCGCGAGGAGCACCGGGGCGTGCTGGTCGCGACCCCCGACACCACCGCGGTCCGCGACGTGTACGCCGCGCGCCTCGTGATCGAGCCCGCCGCCGTCCTCCACGGCCCGGCGCTCGACCCCGCGCACCTGGCGGCCCTCGACGCCGCCGTGCGCGAGGGCACGACGGCCGGTGACCGCGGCGACTGGCCCGCGGTGGCGAGCGCGAACCAGCACTTCCACCGCGCGGTCGTCGCCCTGTCCGGCAGCGAGCGCCTCGTCGCGCAGATGGAGCTGCTGCTGGCCGAGATGCGCCTGTTCTTCCACCAGATGGGCGACCCCGAGCCGTTCCACGCGCCGTACCTCGAGGAGAACGCGGTGATCGCGGGTCACCTGCGCGCCGGGCGGCGCGACGAGGCGGCGACGCGGCTCGCGGCGTACCTGCGGGCCGCGGAGCGGCAGCTCGTCGCCGCCTACGAGCAGCGCACGGTCGGTGGGGACGGTTGACCCGGCCGCCGGGCGCTGCCACGCTCCCGCACCAGGGTGCCGCGGTGAGACACCGGTCACTATGTGACCCACGCCCGGTTACTCGTGGGTATCTTCCGGCCAGCCCTGCTCTCGACCCCACAGGAGTGCACGACGTGCAGAACATCCTCGACGCCATCCAAGCCGGTGACACCACCAGCGAGGACTTCGCCCACCTCGAGCTGCCCGAGTCCTACCGGGCCGTCACGGTCCACAAGGACGAGGTCGACATGTTCGAGGGCATCGCGACCCGCGACAAGGACCCCCGCAAGTCGCTCCACGTCGAGGACGTCGCGCTGCCCGAGCTCGGCCCCGGCGAGGCGTACGTCGCGGTGATGGCCTCCGCGATCAACTACAACACCGTGTGGACCTCGATCTTCGAGCCCGTCTCGACCTTCGGGTTCCTCGAGCGCTACGGCCGCCTCTCCGAGCTGACCAAGCGCCACGACCTGCCCTACCACGTGGTCGGCTCCGACCTCGCCGGCGTCGTGCTCAAGACCGGTCCCGGCGTCACCAAGTGGCAGCCCGGCGCCGAGGTCGTGGCCCACTGCCTCTCGGTCGAGCTCGAGGACCCCGCCGGCCACGACGACACGATGATGGATCCCCAGCAGCGCATCTGGGGCTTCGAGACCAACTTCGGCGGCCTCGCCCACATCGCCCTGGTCAAGTCCAACCAGCTCCTCGCCAAGCCCGACCACCTCACCTGGGAGGAGGCCGCCTCCCCCGGCCTGGTCAACGCCACCGCCTACCGCCAGCTGGTCTCCAAGAACGCGGGTCAGATGAAGCAGGGCGACAACGTCCTGATCTGGGGCGCCTCCGGCGGCCTCGGTGGCTTCGCGACCCAGTACGCCCTCAACGGCGGCGCCAACCCGATCTGCGTGGTCTCCAACGAGGAGAAGGCGAAGATCGTGCGCTCGATGGGCGCGGAGATGGTGATCAACCGCTCCGAGGAGAACTGGAAGTTCTGGAACGACGAGGGCACCGAGCAGAACCCCCGGGAGTGGCAGCGCCTGGGCAAGCGGATCCGCGAGCTCACCGGCGGCGAGGACATCGACATCGTCTTCGAGCACCCCGGGCGCGAGACCTTCGGCGCCAGCGTCTACGTCACCCGCAAGGGCGGCACCATCACCACCTGCGCCTCGACCACGGGCTACATGCACGAGTACGACAACCGCTACCTGTGGATGAACCTCAAGCGCATCGTGTCCAGCCACTTCGCCAACTACCGCGAGGCGTTCGAGGCCAACCGCCTCATCGCGCAGGGCAAGATCCACCCCACCGTGTCGCGCACCTACAGCCTCGACGAGGTCGGCCAGGCCGCGCTCGACGTGCACCACAACAAGCACCAGGGCAAGGTCGGCGTGCTGTGCCTGGCCCCCACCGAGGGGCTCGGCGTGCGCAACCACGAGATGCGCGAGAAGCACCTCGACGCCATCAACCGCTTCCGCGGCGTCTGAGCGACCCGCACGACCGCCGCACGCCCGTCCCCGGTCCACCGGGGGCGGGCGTGCGCACGTCCGGGGCCCGTCCGGGGCCCTGGCAGCGGCCGCCGCGGGACGCCACGCCGGGGCGGGCGTCGGGCTGTGATCCGTCCCCGCGATCCGCAACACTGGACCCCGCGTGCGTGCCACCCAGCACCCACGCACCCCGACGCGAACCGCGCGTCGAACCGCGCGCAGAGGAGTTCTCCAGCATGAGCGACAAGGGACTGTCGATCTTCGACGAGGAGCCGGAGACCGGCACCGCCAACCCCGACGACCAGTCGACCCAGGCGATCCCCGCCGTCGGCGGGGCCGG
>NZ_JAHWBL010000083.1:0-12794 GCF_029493445.1 Nocardioides sp. ChNu-99
CACGACGCCCCCGGCCGCGGCCGGCGTCCGGGCCGCCGCCGTCGAGGCGTGGGGCGAGCACGAGCACGGGGCGGCGTTCTGCGAGCACCTCGCCGGGGGCGAGGCCGTCCGCGCTGTCTGGTCGGCGCCCCCGGCCACCGACTGGCCGCGGCTGGTCGCGCTCGCGGCCGCGACGGCGTACGCCGCGGGCCGGGGCGTGCTCGTCTGCGTGCCCGACGGCAAGGACGTGGACCGCGTCGACGCGGCGCTCACCGCCGTGCTGGGCCAGGGCCACCACGTCAGCCTCCGCGCGGACGCCGGGCCCGCGGCGCGCTACCGCGACTTCCTCGCCGTCAGCCGCGGCGCGCGGCGCGTCGTGGTCGGCACGCGGGGGGCGATCTGGGCGCCCGTGCACGACCTCGGGCTCGTGGTGGTCTGGGACGACGGCGACGACCTCCACGCGGAGCCGCGGGCGCCGTACCCCCACGTGCGCGAGGTCGCGGTGCTGCGGGCCGAGCAGAGCGGGGCGGCGGCGCTGCTGGGCGGGCACGCCTGCTCGGTCGAGGCGCGGCAGCTGCTGGCGCAGGGGTGGGCGCAGCCGGTCGCGCTGCCCCGGGCGGTGCTGCGCGAGCGGGTCCGGGTGCGGGTGGCCGGGGCGACCGACCGCGAGCTCGAGCGCGACCCGTACGCCCGCACCACCCGGCTGCCGACGGCCGCCCGCGACGCGCTGCGCGCGGGGCTGGCGACCGGCCCGGTACTGGTGCAGACCCCGCGGTCGGGCTACGCGGCGAGCCTCGCCTGCGAGCGCTGCCGCACCCCGGCCCGCTGCACGCGCTGCACGGGCCCGCTGCAGCAGCGCGCCGCCACCGAGCCGCCCGCCTGCCGGTGGTGCGGCACCGCGGCGCCGCAGTGGGCGTGCGGCACGTGCGGGCACCGCGGGCTGCGGGCGCCGGTGCTGGGCGAGACCCGCACGGCGGAGGAGCTGGGGCGTGCGTTCCCGGCCGTGCCGGTGCGCACCTCGGCCGGCGACCGCGTGCTCGCGACGGTGCCCGCGACCCCGGCCCTGGTCGTCGCCACGCCGGGCGCGGAGCCGGCCGCCGAGGGCGGGTACGCCGCCGTGGCGCTGCTCGACACCTGGCTGGCGCTCGCCCGCGTCGACCTGCGGACGGGGGAGGAGGCCCTGCGGCGGTGGATGAACGCGGCGGCCCTCGTGCGTCCCGGCGGGGAGGTCGTGGCCGTGGGGGACCCGGCCGAGCCCGTGCTGCAGGCGCTCGTGCGCTGGGACCCGGCGGGGTACGCCGATCGCGAGGCCGCCGACCGCGTCTCCGCCCGCCTGCCCCCGGGCACGCGCCTGGCGAGCGTCACCGGGGAGCCCGACGCCGTCGAGGTGTTCCTCCAGCACCTGCGGGTGCCGCCGCCGGTCGAGGTGCTCGGCCCCGTGCCGGTGCCGGCCGCGCCCCGCGGCGGGCCGGTCGAGGAGCCCGAGGTCCGGGCCGTCGTGCGCGTGCCGCTGGCCGCGAGCCGGGCCCTGGAGGACGCGCTGGGCGTCGCCGTGCGGGAGCGCTCGGCGCGCAAGCTGGCCGCCGTACGGGTGCAGGTCGACCCGCCGTCGCTCTGACCTCCCCCACGGGCCAGAGCGACGGTGGGCGACGGGCGGGGGCCGTCAGTCGCCGACGGCGTCGACGCCCCGACGCACGACCAGCGGGTCGGGCTCGCCGACGACGGCGTGGTCCTTGCCGTCGTACTCGACGGTGGACAGGAAGTGGCGCAGGGCCTCGAGCCGGGCGCGCTTCTTGTCGTTGGACTTGATGGTCGTCCAGGGCGCGACGTCGGTGTCGGTGCGCAGGAGCATCGCCTCCTTCGCCGCCGTGTAGGCGTCCCACCGGTCGAGGGACTGCAGGTCCATCGGCGACAGCTTCCACTGCCGGACGGGGTCGACCTGGCGGATGATGAAGCGCGTGCGCTGCTCCGACTGGGTGACGGAGAACCAGAACTTCGTGAGGTGCACGCCGCTCTCCGCGAGCATCTGCTCGAAGACGGGCGCCTGGCGCATGAAGAGCTCGTACTCGTCGTCGGTGGCGAAGCCCATGACGCGCTCGACGCCGGCGCGGTTGTACCAGCTGCGGTCGAAGAGAACGAGCTCGCCGGCGGTCGGGAGGTGCTGCACGTAGCGCTGGAAGTACCACTGGTGCTGCTCGCGGTCGCTGGGCTTGCCCAGCGCGACCGTGCGGGCGTGGCGGGGGTTGAGGTGCTCCATGAAGCGCTTGATCGTGCCGCCCTTGCCGGCGGCGTCGCGGCCCTCGAACACGATGACGTGCTTCGCGCCGGTCGCGCCCTGCCAGCGCTGGAACTTCAGCAGCTCGACCTGCAGCGCGTACTTCTGCTCGTCGTACTCCTCGCGGCCCAGCCGCTCGTCGTACGGGTAGTTCTCCCGCCACGTGTCGACGGCGCGCCCCTGCGGGTCGATGAGGACCGGGTCGTCGTCGTGGTCCTCCCCGAGGGCGTAGCCCTCCACCTGCAAGCGGTCGATGTAGGCCCGGACGTCGTCCAGCACCTCGCGCGTCACCACCGGTGGTCCCCTCCCTGCGTCGTCGGCCGCGCACGCCTGCGCACGGCCCGCGCACGTTAGGGGTGGGGGGTGAACGGTCGGTGTCCGGTCGGTGGCCCGGCGGGTGGCCGGGAGCGGTGCGGCGGGCTCCTACACTGGTCCGGTGGCGATCCAACCCATCCGGCTCTTCGGCGACCCCGTGCTGCGCCGCCGCGCGAGCGAGGTCACCGACTTCGACCGCGAGCTGCGCACGCTCGTGCAGGACCTGACCGACACCATGCTCGAGGCCCCCGGCGCCGGGCTGGCGGCCCCGCAGATCGGGGTGAGCGTCCGGGTCTTCACCTGGAACGTCGACGGCGAGCTCGGGCACCTGGTGAACCCGACCCTGGAGCTGTCGGAGGAGGAGCAGGTGGCGCTCGAGGGCTGCCTGTCGCTGCCGGAGCTCACCTTCGAGTGCCGCCGCGCACTGTCGGTCGTGGCCCACGGGTTCGACATGCACGGCGAGCCGGTCACCGTCCGCGGCTCGGAGTTCCTGGCGCGCGCCATCCAGCACGAGACCGACCACCTCGACGGCGTGCTCTTCATCGACAAGCTCGACGCCGAGGCCCGCAAGGCCGCGATGAAGGAGATCCGCGAGGCCGAGTGGTTCGGGCTGGAGAAGCCGACCGTCAAGGTCTCGCCCCACCCGACCGGCCCGTTCGGCCGCTGAGCCCGCACCCCACCCGCACCCCTCACGCACCTCACCCCGACACAGGAGCACCCCCCGCCCCATGCGCGTCGTCTTCGCCGGCACCCCCGAGGTCGCCGTCCCCGCCCTCAACGCCATCGCCGAGTCGGCGCACGAGCTGGTCGGGGTGGTGACGCGTCCCGACGCCCCGTCGGGGCGGGGCCGCAAGCTGGTCGCGAGCCCGGTCGCGCAGCGCGCCGAGGAGCTGGGCGTGCCCGTGCTCAAGCCGGAGCACCCGCGCGACCCGGAGTTCCAGGCCGAGCTCGCCGCCCTGCGCCCGGACGCCTGCCCCGTGGTCGCGTACGGCGCGCTGCTGCCCCAGTCGGCGCTCGACCTGGTGCCGCACGGCTGGATCAACCTGCACTTCTCGGTGCTGCCCTCCTGGCGCGGTGCGGCGCCGGTGCAGCACGCGGTGTGGGCGGGCGACGAGGTCACGGGGGCCACGACCTTCCGCATCGTCAAGGCCCTCGACGCCGGTCCGACGTTCGGCGTGATGACCGAGCGGATCCGCCCGGGGGACACCTCCGGCGACCTGCTGGCGCGCCTGGCCGAGGGTGGCGCGGGCCTGCTCGTCGCGACGCTGGACGGCATCGAGGACGGGTCGCTCGAGGCGCGGGAGCAGCCCGAGGAGGGCGTGTCGTTCGCGCCGAAGATCGCCGTCGAGGACGCGCAGGTCGACTGGAACGAGCCCGCGGTCGCCGTCGACCGGCGCATCCGCGCCTGCACGCCGGCCCCCGGCGCCTGGTCCACCCAGCTCGTCGACGGCGAGTCGCAGCGCATCAAGCTCGGGCCCGTCACCATCGACGCCGAGCGTCCCGCGCTCGCGCCGGGCGAGCTCGAGGTGACCAAGAACGCGGTGTTCGTAGGGACCGGCACCCACCCGGTGCGCCTCGGCGAGGTCAAGGCCTTCGGCAAGAAGCAGATGGCGGCGGCCGACTGGGCCCGCGGGGTGCGCCTGGAGTCCGGCGCCCGGTTCGGGGTCTGAGCACCGTGGCCTCCCGCGCCGAGGGGCCCGAGGCGGCGGCCGAGGACGCTCGTCCGGCGACCGCCGACGACGTCCACGCGCTCTGCCGCGCGCTGCCGCACGTTACCTACGGCACCTCGTGGGGCGACATGCCCACCTACCTCGTCTCGGACCCCGCGACGAAGGCCCGCCCCCGCGGCTTCTGCGGGTGGCGCCCGCCCGGGCCGACGGCGCTCGACCCCGCCACCGGCGCGCCGTACGAGGACCTGCTCGTGCTGTGGGCCGCCGACCAGGGCGCCAAGGCGGCGCTCGTGGCGGCCGACGGCCCGTTCTTCACCGTGCCCCACCTCGACGGCCACGACGGGGTGCTGGTGCAGGAGTCGCGGCTGGGGGAGATCACGCGCGGCGAGCTGCGCGAGGTGCTGACCGAGTCGTGGCTGCGCAACGCCCCGCCGAAGCTGGTGCGTGCGTTCACGGGGGGCGAGCGTGGCTGACCCGCGACGACGTCCGGGCGGGCGCGGCAACGGCCCCCGCTCGGGAGGCCGTACCCCCGCTGCCCGGCGCACCGCCGACCCGGCCCGGCTCGCGGCGTACGACGTGCTCGTCGCCGTCCGCGTCGAGGGGGCCTACGCCAACCTCGTGCTGCCCGACGTGCTGCGCAAGCACGGCCTGAGCGGGCGCGACGCCGGCTTCGTCACCGAGCTCGCGGCGGGCACGCTGCGCCGGCAGGGCACGTACGACGCGATCGTCGCCGCCTGCGTCGACCGGCCGCTGGCGAAGGTCGAGGCCAAGGTGCTCGACGCGCTGCGGCTCGGCGGTCACCAGCTGCTGTCGATGCGCGTGCCCGCGCACGCGGCGATCTCCACCACCGTCGACCTCGTCCGCGCCCGCGTCGGGCAGGGGCCGGCGGGCTTCACCAACGCCGTGCTGCGGCGGGTCGGCGAGCACGACCTCGCCGGCTGGGTGCGACGCGTCGCCCCCGACCCGACGACCGACCCCGTGGGGTTCGCGGCCGTCGCCCACAGCCACCCGCGCTGGGTGGTGGCGGCGCTGGCGGACAGCCTGGCGCGCTCCGGGCGACCGGACGACCTCGACGCACTGCTGAGTGCCGACAACCTCGCGCCCGGCGTCACGCTCGTCGCCCGCCCCGGCCGGATCGGACGGGACGAGCTGGTCGAGCAGACCGGGGGCACGGCCACCGTGCTGTCGCCGTACGGCGTCGCCCTGCCCGGCGGCGACCCCGGCGCGCTCGCGGCCGTCGCCGGCGGTGACGCCGGGGTGCAGGACGAGGGGTCGCAGCTCGTGGCGGTCGCACTCGCCGCCGCGGTCGTCGAGGGCCGGGACGAGCGGTGGCTCGACCTCTGCGCCGGGCCCGGCGGCAAGGCGGCGCTGCTCGCGGCACTCGCCGGCTCCCGTGGCGCGCGGCTCGTTGCGAACGAGGCGCAGGAGCACCGCACCGAGCTCGTACGGCGCGCCCTCTCCCTGCCCGACGGCTCGCTCGCCCCGGGGGTCGAGGCCGTCGTCACGGGCGACGGCACGGCGCCGGTGTGGGAGCCGGGGTCGTTCGACCGCGTGCTCGTCGACGCCCCGTGCTCGGGTCTGGGTGCGCTGCGCCGGCGGCCCGAGTCGCGGTGGCGGCGCCAGCCGTCCGACCTGCGCGACCTCGTGCCGCTGCAGGAGCGGCTGCTCGACGCGGCGCTCACCGTGGTGCGGCCGGGCGGCGTCGTGGTCTACGCGACGTGCTCGCCGGTGCCCGCGGAGACGGTCGAGGTCGTCGACGGCGTGCTCGGTCGGCGCGACGACGTCGACGCCGAGGACGCCACCGCGCTGCTCCCCGGCGTCGCCGCCGCCCGCGGCCCGGCCCTGGCCGACGGCACCCCCACCGTGCAGCTGTGGCCGCACGAGCACCGCACCGACGCCATGTTCGTCGCCCTGCTGCGGCGGCGCTGACGGGCGGGGTCGGCGGCGGTGGGTCGCGGTGTCAGCGGTAGTGGACAGCTACCGCTCGTACCGCGACTCCTGATCCGTGCGGCCGAGCCGGTACGCCGGGAGTCGACCTGGTCGCGCGCCTCGCGCCGGTGGTCGAGGTGGCCGCCCCGGCAGCCCTCGAAAACCACGCCTGGACCTGCGCCCGGGGATTGGGTCGTCCGGTGGTTGAGGTGGCCGCGCCAGCGGCCCTCGAAACCACGCCTGGCGTGCCGGTGGCCCCGCCACGTGGTGCTGGGGCGGCGGGGTCGGCGCTGGTGGCGGTGCTAGTCGAGTGGTGTGGTGCCGGTGGGGTCGACGGCGTAGCGGAGCCCGTGGGGGCTGGTCCAGAGGTAGGTGCCGTGGGGGTCGCGGTGGTAGCGCCATCGCCGGTCGGGCGGGTCACTGCCAGGTGGGCTCGACCCGGTCGGCGAGGGGTGGGTCTTGGCCCTGTGTTCGCCTCGGCAGAGCGGCGCGAGGTTGCTGGTGGATGTCTGCCCGGCACCGGGTGCCGTTTCCCACCGGTAGGGCTGGGTGTGGTTGAGGTCGAGCCCTCGTGCTGGTCGGCTGCAGTAGGGGAACGCGCAGGTGGGCCGGTCGAGCCGGACACGTTCGGCGATGCGGTCGGGGACCTCGTACGCATCCACCGCCACGTGCTGGTTCAGGTCGATGACGGGCTTGACGGTGATCTTCGTGCCCGGCGTGCGGCACCAGTCGCGGACCTGGTCGGCGGTGACCATCCCTCGGGTGTTCTCGAGGCGGGCAAGGTCGATCCCGACGCCACCGGTCGCGGTGTCGACGCCGGGCCCCGCCGCCAAGTCGTCGCCGGAGCGCTGGGCGGTGACGGCGGCGTCGCTGAGGTGGACGTAGAGCACGACCTGCCGCGCAGGTGTCCGGGTGGAGCCCACCGGCGTCTCGTCGTTCGTCGGGTCGGCGCCGTGGAGGTCGAGTGCGGTCTGGCGTCGTGCGAGTTCGCCGAGGGCCATGGAGCGGCGGACGTCGAGGGCGGCGTCGCAGCCCGCGGCGGCGAGGTCGGCGGCCACGCGCTGGACGGCGTTGTTCAGGTCGAGGGCGTCGGCGATGTCGAGGGTGCCGTGGACGGGGACGACGCCGGTCCACGGTGAGCCCGCGTCGCTGGGGGTGGTCTCGATGGTGAAGTACCGGCCGGCGTCTGCGTCCGCCCGGTCCAGCTCGGCGTTCTCGGGGTCGAACCGGGCTACCGCTTCGGCGACGAGGCGCTCGACGGTCGGCATCGTGGCGCGGTGCGCGACCGGCGCCAGGTTGCGATCGACGAAGTCCGCACCCTCGGGCGTGAGGTTGCGGGTGAGGGCGGCGATCTTCCGTGCCCGCCAGACCGGCAGCGATCGCTTCTGCGTCAGGGGGTCGGCCCCGGCGAGGACACGGTCCCAGAGGCGGGGGAGGCGGTGGCGCAGCTCGATGGCGTCACCGACGAGCGGGCGGCCGGAGGTGACGGAGCGGCCGAGGGCTGCGGAGATCTCGTAGAGGCAGAACTCCGAGACAAGGGGGGCGCCGGGTCCGCCGAGCTCGAGGAACCGGTCGCCACCCGGTACCGAGCTGGGGTCCTCATGCCAGAGCCCGAGCGGGCCGATGGGGTCACCCACCACCCCGTCGGTGTGGGCGTCAGCCCAGTCCGCGACCGCGACGAACGCCGCCACCTCCGCCGCGCGCTGAGCCGCTGCAGCGGCTCGGGCGGTCGCGAGCAGCGCGGTCGAGTCGATGGCCGGAGGGGCCTCGACGACGGCGGTGCTCGGGTGGCTCATGCCGACAACGCTAGGGGCGACCACCGACAGTTTCGGGTCCGAGAGCGGGGGCTGGGGAAAGAAGATCTAGGAGTCTGAGCGTCGCCACAGCACCCGGCCGGCAACCGTCCTCGAGGTGGTTTCGAGGGCCGCTGGGGCGGCCACCTCAACCACCGAAGCGGAGTGCCCCCGCCACCGACACCGCGCCGACACCGCCGACGTCCCGCCCCGACGCCCTCACTCCAGGACGTGCCTCAGGTACCTCCCCGGGGCGTCGAGGAACCGCTTCCAGTGCTCGACCAGCTCGAGGTCGTCCCACGTCGTCTCCCGCATTCCCCACGGACCCAGCTCGAGGATGCGGGCGCCGGGGAGGGAGGCGAGGACGGGGGAGTGCGTCGCGCAGACGACCTGCGCCCGCGACGCAACGAGCTCGGCCAGACGGCCGATGAACCCCAGGGTGGCGGAGAACGAGAGCGCGGCTTCCGGCTCGTCGAGGCAGTAGAACCCCGGCCCGTCGAGATGGGTGCGAGAGACCTCGAGGAAGGACTCACCGTGGCTCATGAGGTGGTACTCGGACGCCCGCCGCGGTCCGCGGGCGTCGGGGTCGATCGTCGACTCGTTGAACGTGTACCACCCGTGCATCGTCTCGGCCCGCAGGAAGAAGCCCCACCGGCCCGAACCGATCCCGCGCTGGACCCGCAGCGATCGGGCGAGGGCTGACTCGCTGCGCCAGGTCGCGCGACCGCCCTGCGTCGAGCCACCTTCCGGTGGTAGCCCGTACGCCTCCGCCAGCGCCTCGACGATCGTCGACTTGCCCGAGCCGTTCTCCCCTACGAGGAACGTCACGCCGGGCGCGGGGTCGAAACCGTCCCGCACGAGCTGCGCCACGGCCGGCACCGTCAGCGGCCAGACGCCCGGTTCGGGGGGCGGCCGCTCGGGATCCACCGCGACCCGCACCACCGGTGGCTGGTCGAACCGCATTTCGCCTCCTCGCCGCCGGCCCACCCCGAGCCGGCACCCGGCGACCACCTTGCCGCACCCCACCGACGGTGCCGGGCGCCGTACTGGTCGGGGGCCGCCCAGCGACTCAGCCGCGGGCCTCCGCCTCCGCCTCGGCCTCCGCGGCGCGGATCGCGGCGGTCCCGAGCCGCCGGAGGGCCACCGGCACGAGCACGAGGTGGCCGGCGGCAGCGAGGAGGAACGGCGCCCGCAGCGCCCACTCGCGGTCGCCGACGGCGTCGAGGGCCACGACGACCGCGCCGCCGAGCAGGCTGCCGACGGCCATCATCCCCCAGCCGAAGAACCGGTAGACGGAGTTGACCCGGCCCAGCAGGTGGTCGGGGATGATCCGCTGGCGCAGCGACACGGTGACGACGTTCCACAGCACGACGAAGAGGCCGGTGACCACGCCCATCGCCCAGAACAGCACGGGCGACGACGTCAGTCCCGTCACCAGCAGCACGAGCGCGGAGCCCACGACGGAGACCAGCAGCGACGGTCCCGGGCCGAGCCGCGCCACCACCCGGTCCACGACCAGTGACGCGGCGACCGCGCCGACCGCCGTACCCGTCGTGACCAGCCCGAACGCCCAGCCGTCGAGCACACCGAGCACCTCCTGCACGAACAGCACGAGCGTCACGAACGCTGCGGTCGTCAGCAGGTTCATCGCGGCGAGCATGAACGCGAGCGTGCGCAGCAGGCGGTGCCGCCACAGCCAGCCGAACCCCTCGGCCAGCTCGCGGCGCCAGTCCGGGACAGCGGGGGCGACCCCGGGTACGGCGGGTGCCCGCCGCGGCCGGAAGTCGCCACGCAGGCCCAGCACCAGCAGCGCGCTGAGCGCGAGCAGCCCGGCGTTGGCGGCGAACGGCACGACGAGGGCCAGGCCGAGGAGCAGCCCGGCCAGGGGCGGCCCGACGAAGTTGTTCATCGTGCTCTCCACCGCCCACAGCCGCCCGTTGGCGCGCTCGAGGTGGGCACGGTCGACGACCGCGGGCAGGAGCGTCTGCGCCGCGTTGTCCCGCAGCACCTCGGCGAAGCCCAGCAGCAACGAGACGACCCCCAGCACGACGAGCAGCAGGGGCGCGGCGTCGGGCGCGGGCGCACCCGCGGCGAGCTCGGCCGGGGTCGGCAGCGACGCCTGGTGCAAGGCGACGACGGCGGCGAGCAGCGCGACGGCGACGCACCGCACCGCGTCCATCGACCCGACGAGCAGCCGGCGGTCGACCCGGTCGGTCAGCACGCCGGCCAGCAGGGTGAACACCAGCCACGGCAGCCGCGACGCCAGGCCGAGCAGCGTGATGACGAACGGGTCGCGGGTCAGCGACGACGCGAGCCACAGGACGGCGACCACCATGAGGCCGTCACCGAGGTTCGCGGCGGCCGACGACGCCAGCACGCGCCGGTAGCGCGCCCCCAGCCCGCGCCCCGCCGTCGGGGGCGCGGCCGCGTCGGCGCTCACGCCTCCTCCCCGGGGGCGGGTAGGCCGCGGGTCGGGTAGATGCCGGCCACGACGGCGTACGTCGTGCCTCCCTCCGCGGGCTGCGCCGCGAACTCCGTGACGAGGTCGCCGAGCCGCCGGTCCCACTCCTCGGCGCGCTCGCGGGGGATGCGGGCCTGGCGCAGGTACGCCGTGGCGGGCCACGTCTCCGCGCGCCCGTCGCCACCGGCACCTCCACCGGCACCTCCACCGGCACCTCCATCGGCGCTCCCGTCCGCACCCCCCTCGGGCACGGCGCCCATCTCGGCGGCCGCGCGCTGCAGGAGGCGCTGCTGCCAGCCCACCGCCTCGCCCACGGGGTGGTAGAGGAAGGTCCGCGCGGTGCGGCCGTAGTAGCGCGCCTCCAGCGCCCGCACCCGCTCGGTGCGCACGACCCGCACGAGCCCGGCGCGCTCGAGCGTCTTGAGGTGGTGGCCCACCGTGCCCTTCGGGCGTCCGAGCACCTCGGCCAGCTCCGACGTGGTCGCCGCGCGGTCGAGCAGGAGCGTCACGATCCGGGTGCGGGTCTCCTCGAAGAGGGCGCGGTACTGCTCCGGGTCGGTCACCACGAGCTCGTCGGCGAGGTCGTAGTCGGGCGAGGAGCGGTCGGGCGCAGAACGGTCGGCCATGGCCGTATGGTCGGGAACTGCCGACCATTCCGTCAAGGGGGACCGCTCGGCTACGTTGGCGCTCGTGCCGTCGAAGTCGCCGTCCGTCGAGGTCGAGGTGGGCTCCCGCGTCGTGCGGGTCAGCAACCCCGACCGGGTCTACTTCCCGGAGTCCGGGGCCACGAAGCTGGACGTGGTGGAGTACTACCTGGCCGTCGCCGACGGCATCACCGGCGCGCTGCTCGAGCGCCCCTGCATGCTCCACCGCTTCCCCAAGGGGCTGGCCGGCGACAAGGTGCACCAGAAGCGGCTGCCGGCCGGCGCGCCCGACTGGGTCGAGACCGTCGAGCTGTTCTTCCCGCGCTGGGGCCGCACGGCCGACGAGCTGTGCGTGACGGAGCCGGCCGCGGTGATCTGGGCCGTGCAGATGTCGACGGTCGAGTTCCACCCCTGGAACAGCCGGCGCGGCCAGGTGGAGCAGCCCGACGAGTGGCGCATCGACCTCGACCCGGGGGACGCCTGCGACTACGCCACCGTGCAGCGCGTCGCGGCGGTGGCCCACGAGGTGCTCGACGAGCTCGGCGCGGTCGGCTACCCCAAGACGAGCGGCTCGAAGGGCCTGCACGTCTACGTGCGGATCCCGCCCACCCACGGCTTCGCCGACGTACGACGCGCCGCCCACGCCTTCGCCCGCGAGGTCGAGCGCCGCACCGACGACGTGACGACCGCGTGGTGGCGCAAGGACCGCGACCCGGCGAAGGTCTTCGTCGACTACAACCAGAACACCCGCGACCACACGATCGCGGCGGCGTACTCCCTGCGCGGCCTGCCCGACGCCCGCGTCTCGACCCCGCTGCGCTGGGACGAGGTCGCCGACGCCGACCCGCGCGACCTGACGCTGGCCACCGTGCCCGCCCGCTTCGCCGAGCTCGGCGACCTGCACGCGGGGCTGCACGCCGACGAGCACGTCTTCGACATCGCGCCCCTGCTCGAGTGGGCCGACCGGGACGAGGCCGAGGGCGCGGCGCCCCCGCCCGACGACGAGGCCTGAGCACCCCTAGGATCGCCCCCCGTGGGCATCCAGATCACGCCGAGCATCCTCAACGCCGACTTCGCCGCGCTGGGCGCGGAGGTCGCACGCATCCCGAGCGCCGACATGGTCCACGTCGACGTGATGGACAACCACTTCGTGCCGAACCTGACCTTCGGCCCGACGATGGTCGAGGCCCTGGCGCGCGCGACCGACCTGCCGCTCGACGCGCACCTCATGATCGCGGACCCCGACCGCCACGCCCCGACGTACGTCGAGGCCGGCTGCGCCTCGGTGACGTTCCACGTCGAGGCCGCCGCCGCGCCCGTGCGCCTGGCGCGCGAGATCCGCGCCGCGGGCGGCCGGGCGAGCATGGCGCTGAAGCCGGCCACCCCCGTCGAGCCCTACGCCGACATGCTCGGCGAGCTGGACATGCTGCTGCTCATGACGGTCGAGCCCGGGTTCGGCGGCCAGAAGTTCCTCGACCTCGTGCTCCCCAAGATCCGCCGCGCCCGGGCGCTCCTCGACGCCCGGGGCGTGGAGTGCGCCCTCCAGGTCGACGGCGGCGTGTCGTTGGAGACCATCGAGCGGTGCGCCGCGGCCGGGGCGGACGTGTTCGTCGCCGGCAGCGCCGTCTACTCCGCCGACGACCCCGACGCCATGATCGGCGCCCTGCGCGCCGCGGGCGATGCCGCGCGCGCCGCGGGCGACGCCGCCCGCGCCCCGGCCTGACCCCC
>NZ_JAHWBL010000084.1:0-12761 GCF_029493445.1 Nocardioides sp. ChNu-99
TCACGCCGTCACGCTCGTTGTCCCGGTACAGGTCCGTCTCCGACAGCAGCACGGGGTTCGGCCCGCAGCAGCCCGCAGCAGACTGCGACGACCGTGCCGCCTCGGCGTACCGAGCCCGCACGGTCTCGCGCAGGCCTCCCGGGTCGGCGGTCGGTGCCGCGACGGTCTGCTCCTCGGTCATCAGTGCCTCCACGGCGCGATGGGCGGTTCGAACCGCCAGCGGTACGCGCGCCTGGTTAGACGGACGTCGATGCAACGAACGCTGGCGTACTGGTTCGACGTCTGTCAATATGTGGAGGGTGAACACCATGGCACCGGTCGTCGACGAGGCCCCGCTCTCCTCTGCGGACGTCACGCTGCACCCGGGCACCCCGGCCGCCGCAGTCGCGTGCTGCGAGCCCGATGACGGCGACGCCGCCGGCCTGAGCGCCGCGGAGGCCACCACGGTCGCCGCCGTCCTGAAGGCGCTCGCCGACCCGGTGCGCCTCCGCCTCTACTCCCGGATCACCGCGGCCGCCGAGCCCGTTTGCGTCTGCGACATCGACGACGTCGGCGTCTCCCAGCCCACGGTCTCCCACCACCTCCGCAAGCTGCGCGAGGCCGGGCTCATCGCGTCCGAGCGCCGCGGCACCTGGGTCTACTACTCGCCCGTGCCCGGGGCCACCGCGGCCGTCCGCGCCGTCCTCTAGTCCCGGTGGGACGTCACCAGCACCTGTCGCCCCCGTTCCCTGCACCCTCCCGGTCCGCGCAGAACTACTGGGCCAGGAACACCCGCGCCCTCCGTCTCCATCCGCTGGTCGGGTACGTCGCCCTCGTCGTCGGCGTGGCCTCACCGGTCGGCCTCCACTGGATCCTCTCCACCGGACCCGACCTCGAGCTCGCGGCCGCAGCCGCCGCGGTCGTCGGCCTGGGAATCGCATTCGGCCTCGTCAGGTCTGCCGAGCTGCAGTGGGCCAGCCGGCGATCGGCGGTCCGGCTGGAGGGCCGGACCCTCCTGCTGACCGGGGGCTCGGAAGACCACCGGGTCGACGTGGGCTCGGTCGTGAACGTCGAGGTGGAGCAGGGCTACTCGTGGTGGGACCTGGCCGTCGCAGGAGGGGCCGAGTCCTTGCCTCGGGTCCTGGTCATCACCGACGACGGGCGGCTGCGCCGGTCGGGCCCGCTCGGGTTCTGGGGCGATCCGGAGCCCGAGGTCAGCCGGTTGAAGCACGATGTCCAGGAGCGCAGGCACGGGTGACCGGTCGGCGCCGGCAGGGGTAGCCCGACGCCCCCGGGGCACCGGACTCCCGTGAGCGACCCCACCGACCCCCGCCGCGACGACCGCCCCGCGGGCCCCCCGCCGTGGCAGGACCCCGGGCCTCCCGGGTACGGCGCGGGCATCGGCGGGCGGCGTCCCCCGAACCCGAGGGCGCTCCTCGTCGCGATCCTGCTGACCGTGGTGCTGCTCCCGCTCGTCTCCTGGCTCCTGATGGAGCGCTCGGGCGGCTGAGCGACCCGGGTACGACGACGGGCCCGGACCCCCGCAGGGGGACCCGGGCCCGTCGCCGTACCGGCAGGTGGGGCTCAGCCCTTCGGCGTCGGGTCCCCGACGATCGCGGCGGCGACGGCCTTCGGCACGGCCGGGTCGAAGACCGACGGGATGATGAAGCTCGGGTTGAGCTCCTCGTCGGTGACGACGTGCGCGATCGCCTGGGCGGCGCGCAGGAGCGCCTCCTGGGTGACCTCGTGGGCGCGGGCGTCGAGCAGCCCGCGGAAGACGCCCGGGAACGCGAGCACGTTGTTGATCTGGTTCGGGTAGTCCGAACGGCCCGAGGCGACGATCGCGGCGTACCGGCCGGCCACCGACGGGTCGATCTCCGGGTCCGGGTTGGCGAGCGCGAAGACGATGGCGTCGGAGGCCATGTCCTGGATCCACTCGGCCTGCAGCAGGCCGGGGCCGGAGACCCCGATGAAGACGTCGGCGCCGCGCAGGCCGTCCTGCAGCGTGCCGGTCACCTTGCGGGGGTTCGTGCGGCGCGCGAGGTCGAGCTTGGCGGGCGGCAGGGACGTGTCCTCGCCCGACAGGCAGCCCTCGCGGTCCCAGACCACGACGTCGCTGACCCCGGCGGCGAGCAGCAGCCCGACGATCGCCGTACCGGCCGCGCCGGCGCCGGCGACGACCACGCGCACGTGCTCCATCCGCTTGCCGACGCAGCGCAGCGCGTTGGTCAGCGCGGCGAGCACGACGATGGCCGTGCCGTGCTGGTCGTCGTGGAAGACGGGGATGTCGAGGCGCTCGCGCAGGCGGGCCTCGATCTCGAAGCAGCGGGGGGCCGCGATGTCCTCGAGGTTGATGCCGCCGAAGCCCGGAGCGATCATCTCGACGGCCTTGACGATCTCGTCGACGTCCTGGGTGGCCAGGCAGATGGGCCACGCGTCGATGTCGGCGAAGCGCTTGAACAGCGCCGCCTTGCCCTCCATGACCGGCAGCGCGGCGCCCGGGCCGATGTTGCCGAGACCCAGCACGGCGGAGCCGTCGGTGACGACGGCGACCGAGTTGCCCTTGATCGTCAGGCGCGGCACGTCCTCGGGGTTCTCCGCCAGCGCCTTCGACACGCGGCCGACGCCCGGGGTGTAGGCCATCGAGAGGTCGTCACGCGTCTTGAGCGGCACCTTCGAGGAGACCTCGATCTTGCCGCCGATGTGCAGCAGGAACGTGCGGTCCGAGACCTTGTGCACCGTGACGCCGTCGATGGCGTCCACCGCGGCCACCAGCTCGGAGGAGTGGTCGGCGTTGCTGGCCGAGCACGTCACGTCGAGCACGATGCGGTCGTGGCGCGACTCCGCGACGTCGATCGCCGTGACGATCCCGCCCCCGGCGGCGATCGCGGTGGCGACCGTGCCGATGTGGCTGTTGTCGGGCGTCGTGTGCAGACGCATGGTGATCGAGTACGACGACGCGGTCGCCGGGGTGGGTGCGCTGACGGGGGCCATGCTCGCAAGCGTCCGGCCACGCGAGGGTTACGGGCAAGTCACCTCCGACCGCAACGACCGAAAGTGGTGGGCACCACACGGACCGGCGGGCATCCGGCGCCTCCGGGCGGGTACCCCGCCTAGGGTTCCCCGCATGAGCACCCCCACCGACCCGGCCGCCGTCACCGTCGTCGACGCCCCCGGCGAGTCCCGCTTCGAGATCCGGGTCGACGGCGCGCTGGCCGGTTTCGCGACGTACCGGCTCAAGGACCACGGCGCGCTGGTGTCCGTGCTCCACACCGAGATCGACGAGGCGTACGCCGGGCAGGGCCTCGCCAAGCGGCTCGCCGAGCAGGTGCTGGCGGACCTGCGCGCCGACGGCCGACGCATCCTGCCCTTCTGCCCGTTCTTCCGCGGCTACCTCGCGAAGCACCCCGACCAGGTCGACCTCGTCCCCGCGGAGCGCCGCGCCGACTTCGACCTCTGAGGGGTACGACGTCCCCCAGGTCGTCGCCGGGCAGTGGTGCCGGTCCCGCCGGCGACCGCGTCCGCCGTCTCGCAGACCACCGGCGAGGCCCGCCACCTCGGTCGGCATGGCGACCCCGGCAGGGGAATGCCCAGCGGCGTGCCACGTTGGTGGTCGGAGAACGACACGCCGACCCCTCGGAGGAGCACCTGTGAGCACCACCCCCTCGACCGCGTCCCCGCTCGACCTCGGCCCCCTGATGCTGGGCGGCAACGTCTTCGGCTGGACCGCCGACCGCGAGACCGGGTTCGCCGTGCTCGACGCCTGGCTCGCCGCTGGGGGTCGCTCGATCGACACGGCCGACATGTACCCCCAGTGGGTCGAGGGCCGCGAGATCGGCGACTCCGAGCGCATCATCGGCGACTGGATGGCCGACCGCGGCGTCCGCGACCAGGTCGTCGTCGCCACCAAGGTCGGCCAGGGCGACGGTCGCGAGGGCCTCGCCCCCGACAACGTCCGCGCCGCGCTGGAGGACTCCCTGCGCCGCCTGCGCACCGACCGCGTCGACCTCTACTACGCTCACGTCGACGACGAGACCGTCCCGCAGGAGGAGTACGTCGCCGCCTTCGGCGCCCTCGTCGCCGAGGGCAAGGCGCTCCACCTCGGCGCCTCCAACTTCTCCGCCGACCGGCTGCGCTCCGCCGTCGCGCTCGCGGCGGACGCGGGCGTCACCGGGTTCACGGTCAGCCAGGACCGGTGGAACCTCCTGGCCCGCGACATCGAGACCGACCTCGTGCCGGCGCTCGCCGAGCTGGGCGTCGCGGAGACGCCGTACTCCGCGCTGGCCAGCGGCTTCCTCACCGGCAAGTACGCCCCCGGCGCGAACGTCGACTCCCCGCGCGCCGGGGCAGCGGCGTCGTACGCCGACAAGCCCGGCGCCGAGCGGGTCCTGGCCGCCCAGGCGGAGATCGCCCGTGACCGCGGCGTCACCCCGACCGCCGTCGCCCTGGCCTGGCTGCGCGCCCAGCCCGTCGTCTCCGCGCCCATCGCCAGCGCACGCAACGCCGAGCAGCTCTCTGCCCTCGTCGAGTCGTTCACGCTCGACCTCACCGCCGACGAGGTCGCCGCGCTGTCCTGAGCCACCCACCGGCGGTTGAGGTGGGCAGCGCCCGGTGGTCGAGGTGGGTGCGCCAGCACCCCGGTGGTTGAGGTGGGTGCGCTAGCACCCCTCGAAACCACCTGGAAGAGGGACGTGGTCTTCGAGGACCGCCGGCGCGGCCACCTCGACCGCCGGGACCCCCGCGGCGGGCCGCCGACCCGATCGGGCACGGATGATCGGGTGCGGCGGGTCCCGCCCGCCCTAACGTCGGTGACGTCATCGAGCGGAGAGGGGGAGGGCGTGATCGCGCAGCTCACGGCGGTCGTCGAGCGGATCGAGCAGCTCGTCGCGGAGCCCGGGGCGTCGGTGGACGTCCCGGCGCTGGCCCGCGAGGTCGCGACGACCGAGCACCACCTGCGGCGGATGTTCTCGGCACTCACGGGCATGCCCATCTCGGAGTACGTTCGGCGGCGCTGGATGACCCGGGCGGCCGACGACCTCGTGGCCGGGGACGACGACCTGCTGAGCGTCGCCGTCCGCCACGGCTACTCGTCGACGGAGTCGTTCGGGCGGGCCTTCCGGGCCGTCCACGGCGCCCGGCCGACGGACGTGCGTCGTGCCGGCGGTCCCGTGCGCGCCCAGCTCCCGCTCCGCTTCCACCTCACCGTCGAAGGGAGCACCCCCATGGACGTCCGCGTCCTCGACCTGCCGGCCTTCCGGCTCATCGGTCCCTCCGCCCGCGTGCCGCTCGTGCACGCCGGCGCCAACCCCCACATCGCCGCGTTCCTGCGCGGCCTCCCACCCGGTACGACGGACGCCCTCGCCGCCTTCGCGGCGGCCTCCGCCGACCCGGCCACCCGTCCGTCCGGCGTCGTGGCCGTCAGCGACGGCCTCGATCCCGACCGGGCCGAGGGCACCGAGCTGACCTACCAGCACGCCGTCGCGGTGCCCGCGGGCGCCACGCCCGCCGTACCGGGGTTGCCCGAGGGCGTCGCCGTCGCCACGACGGAGGTCGCGGCCGGGACGTGGGCGGTCTTCGCGTCGTCGGGTCCCTTCCCGGCGGCGTTGCAGGACACCTGGGCCCGCACGGCCACCGAGTGGTTCCCGTCGCAGCCCTACCGGCTCCGACCGGGACCGGAGCTGCTGACCGTCACGGTCCATCCGCCCGCAGCCGGCACGCCGGCGACTTCCGGGCCGACGGCCGACGCGGAGATCTGGTTGCCGGTCGCCCGCTGAGCCGCGCCACCGCCAGCCACGTTTCGCGCGCGGGGCCGCGGCGCACACTCCGCGCCGTGACCGTCGAGGGGGACCACCGAGCGCCTCGCGGGCCGGCCGGGCTCGCGGGGACGGCGGTGGCGTGGCGCCGGCCGATCGCCGACCTGCTGACGTCGTGGGCGGCGGCCGGCGACCTGGGGTTCACCGAGGTCGTGGCGGAGAACGTCGACCCGCGGCACCTGCCCGCCGAGCTGCTCGTGCTGCGGGACCACGGGGTCACCGTCGTGCCGCACGGCGTCACCCTGGGGATCGCCGGAGCGGATCGCCCCGACCCCGCGCGCCTCGCCCGCCTGGCCGCGCTCGCCGAGGCGCTCGGCTCACCCGTCGTCAGCGAGCACGTCGCGTTCGTGCGCGCCGCCGGCACCCCCGACGCGTTGCACGGCGACGTGCTCGAGGCCGGTCACCTCCTGCCCCCGCCCCGCACGAGCGACAGCCTCGACGTGCTCGTCGAGAACGTGCGGGCGGCCCAGGCGGCGCTCCCCGTGCCGCTGGTGCTGGAGAACGTCGCCGCGCTGCTCACCTGGCCCGAGGACACCCTCGACGAGGCCGACTTCCTCACCGCCCTCGTCGAGCGCACGGGCTGCCGCATCGTGCTCGACGTCGCGAACCTCCACGCCAGCGCGATCGCCCGCGGGACCGACCCGGCCGCCGACCTGCTGCGCTTCCCCCTCGAGGCGGTGGCCTACGTCCACGTCGCCGGGGGCGTCGTGGACGCGAACGGGCTCTACCTCGACACCCACGCGCACCCGATGACCCCGCCCGTGCTCGCGCTCGTGCGCACGCTCGTGACGGCGTACGCCGAACGCTCGCTCCCCCTGCCCGGCATCCTGCTCGAGCACGACGAGGACGTCACCGTCGCGGCCATCGAGGGCGAGTACGCCGCGCTGCGCGCCGCCGTCGCCACGGCCCGGACGGGCGTGACCGCGTGACCGGCACCGACGTCCGGGCACGGCTGGCCGCCCGGCAGCAGGAGGTGCTGGACGCGCTCCTGCGCGGTGCCGTGCCGCCCGGGTTCGACCCCACGGGCGCGGCGACGACCACCCGGGTGCTGCTGCGCAAGCGCAGCGACGCCGCCGTCCGCGCGGTCCCCGAGCTGGCGCAGCTCCCGGGCTGGCGCGACCGCTTCCACGCATGGGCGGCCACCTGCCCCGCCCAGGGGTGCGGCCACGACGACGCCGACGCCTTCGCTGCCGCGCTCGCCACCTCGTCCGACGCGGTCGAGCGGGAGTGGGCCCGGCTGGCCGCCGTCCACGCCGGCACCCGGCACGTCGCGCTCGTCCAGCTGGACGGGCGTCGCGTCCTCGTCGTCGGCGTGGGCCGGCGCACGTGGCGCCTCACCCGCCGACCGGCACGCCGGCGGCACCTCGGAGGGAGAACCGCATGATCCTCGACTACTCCGCCCCGACCGTCCTGGGCCTGCTGCTCCTCATCGGCCTCGTCGCGTTCGCCACGTCCCTGCAGCGGTCGTCGGCCCCGCGCCGTACCCCGCCCGGCGGCCGTCCGCGGACCCAGCACCGGCGACGGCCGAACGACGGGAGCGGCGCCGGGGGCGGCGACGACACGGGCTCGTGCGGGTCGTCCTGCGGCAGCAGCTGCGGCGGGGGTGGGGGCGAGTGACCGTCGTCGTCGTGGGCCTCGTGCTCTTCCTGTCGGCGTTCGCCGCCGTCCTGGTGCTCGTCCTCACCCTCGTCGTGCGGGTCGGCCGCGGCTCCGCCCGCCGTCACCCGCGGCGGGGCGGGCGCCGTGGCGGCCACGACGGGTGGGCCGGCGGCGCCTGGGGCGGCTCGACCGGCACGAGCTGCGGCTCGTCGGGCGGCCACGACGGCCCGGGCCACTCCTGCAGCAGCTCCTCCTGCAGCTCGTCGGGGTCCTCCTGCGGGGGCGGCGGCGGGTGCGGAGGCGGCGGGACCTGAGGGTCAGCCCCCGAACGGCACGCCCCATGTGCCGTCGTACGCCGACTCCGCCAGCGCCCGGCGCACCCGCTCCTTGCGGTGGCGGGCCACGTCGGCCTCGCCGGCCGCAGCGACGTGCTCGTCGGTGCCGACGTAGCCGACCGCGATGCCGACGAGCACCCGGAAGGCGTCAGGGACGCCGAGACCCTCGGCGACGGCGGCCCCGTCGACGCCGGCGAACTGGTGCGTGTGCAGCCCGACCGCCTGCGCCTGCAACGTCAGGTGGGCGACCGACTGGCCCAGGTCGTAGTAGGAGTAGTCGCCCTTCGACGACCGGCCCTCGTGCTCGCCGACCAGGACGGCGCCCACGATGACGACCGGAGCGGTCGGCACCCAACCGCGGTTGCCCGAGCTGAGCGCGTCGACGACGACGTCGTACGCCGCTGTGCCGAGCCGCGTCACGACGTACGCCCACGGCTGCGTGTTGCCCGTCGACGGCGCCCAGGCCGCGGCGGCGAGCAGCCCGCCGATGGTCGCGTCGTCGACGGCGCGGTCCGTCGCGAACACCGCGGGGCTCCAGCGCGAGCGCATGGGCTCGGCGACGAGGTCGGCGGACGGGCTGGTCACGGAGAGGGACGAGGCGGCATCGGTCACCGCGCCATTGTGGCCAGCCGGCACGGCGCCGCCTCGACCGGGCGGGTGAGGCGGGGCTCACAGACCCCGAGGCTGTGCACTCTTGGATACGCAGTGCAAGATTGCACTTCGTGAGCCTGAGTGCATCGAACGCCTTCCCGCGGGGGCGAGCCGGCAAGCGGGAGGAGACCGCCCGCCGCATCGTCGTGGCCGCGCAGGAGCTGGTGCTCGAGCGGGGGCTCGAGGGGTTCACGATGGACGACCTGGCCGCGGCCACGGGGGTGTCGCGGCGCACGCTGTTCAACTACTTCCCGTCGAAGCTCGACGCGTGCCTCGGCCCCGCGCCCACGATCCCGGAGGACGGCGCCGACGTCTTCCGCGCGGGCGGCCCCACGGGCGTGCTCATCTCCGACCTCGAGGTGCTGGCCCGCCAGGTGCTCCACCACGAGGAGCCCACCCAGCAGGAGCTGGTGCTGGCCCGTCGCCTGCTGCAGATCCCCCGGTTCCACGAGGCCGCCCACGAGCGGTTCGAGGACCTCGCCGAGCAGCTGCAGGAGGCCCTCGCCGAGCGCGACGGCCATGCCGCGGACCCCGGCACCGCCCGCCTGATCATCCGACTGCTCGTCGCCGTCGTCGACTCCGCCCTCGACGCCAGCATCGCCGGGGACGACACCCCGCTGCCCGACCTCTTCTCGCGCTACCTCGCCACGGCTCGCTCGCTGCTGGCCTAGGCCCCACCACCCGACGTACCGCCCGCGCACGACCCGCCCGCCCCACCCGAACAGGAGCCCACGCATGGCCATCCTCCTCCACCGACTCGGCAGGACCGCCTTCCGGCGCTGGCCGATCTTCCTCGGCGTGTGGGTCGTCGCGCTCGTCGCCGTCGGCGCCACCGCGCTCGCGATCGCCAAGCCGACCACCAGCGCCTTCACCATCCCGGGCATCCCCTCGGAGCGCGCGAGCGAGCTCCAGCAGGAGCTGTTCCCCGACGCCGAGGACGCGCTGAACGACACCTCCGTCACCGTGGTCGTCGCGGCGCCGGAGGGCTCGACACTCACGGACGAGCCGTACGCCGACCGCATCGCGCAGCTGGTGCAGGACCTCTCCGAGAGCCCGCAGGTGCTGAGCTCGGAGGAGGCGCCGATCCTCGACCCGACGACGGCGGCCGCGGCGCAGGAGGAGGCGCTCGTCGCCGGCGGCGCGACCCCCGAGGACGTCGCCAACCTCGCGCCGGTCGACCCGGACGGGCGGGTCGGGCTCATCACCCTGGAGTTCGACGTCGACGAGCCCACCGACATCGAGCCGGCCAGCCAGGAGGCGATCATGGAGCTGGCCGACGAGGCCAGCGGTGACGGCCTCCAGGTCGAGGCCAACGGCCCGGGCCTGCAGCTCATGGAGATCAGCGGCGCCTCGGAGCTCATCGGCATCGCGGTCGCCCTCGTCGTGCTCGTGCTGACCTTCGGCTCGCTCGTCGCGGCTGGCCTGCCGATCGTGACGGCCATCGTCGGCGTCGCGCTGACCTCGCTCGGCGTCACGGGCATGACCGCGTTCACCGACGTCAGCGACATGACCCCGATCCTGGCGGTGATGATCGGCCTGGCGGTCGGCATCGACTACGCCCTCTTCATCCTCGCCCGCTACCGCAGCGAGCTGCAGCACACGGACGACCGGGAGGAGGCCGCGGGCGTCGCGGTCGGTACGGCGGGCTCCGCCGTCGTCTTCGCCGGCCTCACCGTGCTCATCGCCCTGGCGGCCCTGGCCGTCGTGCGCATCCCGTTCCTCACCGCCATGGGCCTCGCGGCCGCGACCGGCGTCTTCCTCGCCGTCCTCGTCGCGCTGACGCTGCTGCCCGCCGTGCTCGGCATGCTGAAGGGCAAGGCGTTCGGCGGTGTCGTGCGCCGCTACGACCCGAAGCGCGACGCGTCGGGTCGGGTGCTCAACAACGGTGTCCGCTGGGCCCGCACCGTGGGCCGCTCGCCCGTCGCGGCCGTGCTGCTCGTCGTCGTCGCGCTCGGCGCCCTCGCCATCCCCGCGAAGGACCTGCAGCTCGCGCTGCCCAGCGACTCCACCAGCCCGAGCGACACCACCCAGCGCCAGGCCAGCGACCTCATCACCGAGGCGTTCGGCGAGGGCCGCCAGGCGCCGCTGCTCGTCGTGGTCGACGGTCGCGACATCGAGGACGACACCGCCCGTCAGGAGGCGTTCGGCGAGGTCGTCGCCTGGGCCGCCGAGAAGGACGACGTCGCCCACGCCCAGATCACCGGCACCAACGCCGCCCCGGAGGCCGACCCGGCCACCGCCACCGGCGCCACCGTGCTCGTCACCCCTGCGTCGAGCGCCGAGGACGTGGCGACGACCGACCTGCTGGCCGACATGCGCGCCACCCAGGGCGACCTCGAGGACTCGACCGGCACCGAGGTCGGCGTCACCGGCATGACCGCCATCGCGGTGGACGTCTCGGACCGTCTGAACGACGCGCTGCCGATCTACCTGCTCGTCGTCATCGGCCTGGCGTTCCTGCTGCTGGTGCTCGTGTTCCGCTCGCTCCTGGTGCCGCTCACCGCGACCCTCGGCTTCCTGCTGACGGTGCTCGCGACGCTCGGCATCACGGTGCTCGTGTTCCAGGAGGGCGCGCTCGGCCTGATCGAGGGCCAGCCGCTGGTCAGCTTCATGCCGATCTTCCTGGTCGGCGTGGTGTTCGGCCTGGCGATGGACTACCAGGTGTTCCTGGTGACCCGGATCCGCGAGGCCCACGTGCACGGGGCGGACGCGGTCGCCGCCGTGGTCGACGGCTTCCGCAACTCGGCCCGCGTGGTCGCGGCCGCCGCCGTCATCATGATGTCGGTCTTCGCGGCCTTCATGCTGATGGACGCCTCGTTCATCAAGGCGATGGGCTTCGCCCTCGCGACGGCGGTCTTCATCGACGCGTTCGTCGTGCGGATGACCCTGATCCCCGCCCTGATGTACCTCATGGGCGACAAGGCCTGGTGGCTGCCGGGCTGGATCGACCGGTTCCTGCCGCGCGTGGACGTCGAGGGCGAGAGCCTCGAGCGCGCCCACGCCCGCCACGACGACGACCGGCACGAGCGGGAGCACCAGACCGCCGGCGCCTGAGGCCGGCGCCTGAGACTGGCGCCTGACCACGGCGCCCGGCTCCCGCCGTACCGCACGACGGCCCCGCACCCCTCGAGGGTGCGGGGCCGTCGGCGTCCTCCAGGTGCGCCGGACTCCGGGATACGCCGGACGTCGTGCGGACCGTGGGCCGGGGGGCTCGGTCCGCATGACGTCCGCGGGATGGTGCGTCAGTTCAGCGGCGACTCGCCGAGGGTGACCTCGGCCTCCTGCTCCGCGCCGGAGGCGTCGGTCCACGTCACGTCGACCTCGTCGCCGGGCTCGTGGGTGGCGACCTCGGCGGCGAGCTCGTCGTACGACGCGACCTCGGTGCCGTCGACGGAGGTGATGACGTCGCCGGCGGCGAGGCCGGCGTCCGCGGCGGGCGTGCCCGGCTCGGCCTGCGCGACCAGCACGCCGCCGGCCGTGGGGTCGATGCCGACGCCGAGGTAGGCCGCGGGGCCGATGACGACGCCGTCGCCCTCCTGGTCGCTGACGACGAGCTCGACGACGTCGAGCGCCTCGTCGATGGGGCGGGCGTAGCTGGTGCCGCCGCCGTCCTCGTCCTGCGCCGCGGGAGTGGCCATGGGGCTGCGCCGGCCGTTGGTGGCCGCGGCCGCGGTGCTGATGCCGACGACCTCGCCCTCGTCGTCGAACATCGGGCCGCCGGAGTAGCCGGGCACCACGTCGGCGGTGGTCTCGACGAGACCGGTGATCGCGGTCTCCGAGCCGGTGGCCTGGTCGGTGGTGGTGATGTCCTCGTCGAGGCCGGTGACCTCCCCGCTGACCGCGGAGAGGAAGCCCTGTCCCGAGGCGTTGCCGAGCGCCGTGATCTCGTCGCCGATCTCGACCCCGCCGTCGTCGTCGAGCGTGACGGTGTCGAGCCCGCTCGCGTCCTGCAGCTGCAGCACCGCCACGTCGGCCTCCTGGTCGTAGCCGACGACGTCCGCGTCGTACTCCTCGCCCGTCGACGCCACGGTGACGCGCACCGTGCTGGAGCCGTCGACGACGTGGTAGTTCGTCACCGCCAGCCCGTCCTCGCTCAGCACCATCGCCGTCCCCGCGCCCGCCCCGCCCGGCAGGAGGGTGTCGACGACGAGCACGCCCGCGTCCGAGGGCTCCTCGCCGTCGGCGGTGCTCTCCGTGCCCGCCTCCCCGCGGTCAAGCAGGTCGGCGAACCCGCCGCTCGTCGGGGCCTGCTGCGAGGAGGTGCCCGAGCCGGCGCCTGCGGAGTCGTCCGCGTGCAGCGCCACCGGCACCGCGACCGCCGCGCCGAGCGCCGCACCCGCGAGGCCGCCGCCGACCGCCGCGAGCCACCCGCGCGGACGCCGGC
>NZ_JAHWBL010000085.1:0-11928 GCF_029493445.1 Nocardioides sp. ChNu-99
CCCGCCCGCGGCGGCCGCGGCGCGCGCGGCGGCCCGCGCCAGGTCGAGCCCGGCGGCGTCGTGGGAGTCCTCGCCGGTGTCGTCGCTCCCCTCCGGCGAGTTATCCCCAGGGTTATCCCCACCTGTAGGGACAGCCTCGTCCGCCTCGCCCGTCCCATCCGACGACTCGGGCACCTCAGGGCTCACGGTGCACCTCGCCGCCGGCGACGCGGTAGCGCGCGCCGGCCAGCGCGGGCGGCACGTCCTCGGCCACGGCGGCCGTGACGAGCACCTGCTCCGCGCCGGCGACGAGCTCGGCGAGCTGGTCGCGCCGGCCCGCGTCGAGCTCGGCGAAGACGTCGTCGAGCACCAGGATCGGGTCGTCGCCGTCGTCGCGCAGCAGGTCGTACGACGCCAGCCGCAGCGCCAGCGCGAACGACCACGACTCCCCGTGCGAGGCGTAGCCCTTGACCGGCAGCCGGACGTCCGCCGACGCCAACGTGCAGAGCAGGTCGTCGCGGTGAGGCCCGACGAGCGAGTGGCCGCGGTCGAGCTCGTCCTTGCGCCGCTCGGCGAGCCCCGCGAGGAACGGCTCCGTCAGAGACGCCGCGCTCGGCCGGTCCTCGCCCTCGGGCAGCTCGACGGAGGAGCGGTAGACGACGTCGGCCGCGTCGCGACCCGCGCCGCGCGCGACCGCGGCGTACGCCTGCGCGAGGTAGGGACGCAGCTCGTGCACGAGCGCCACCCGCGCGGCGAGCAGCTGGGCGCCGACCTCGACGAGGTGGGAGTCCCAGACGTCGAGGGTGGCGAGCGACGCGTCGAGCGAGGCGCCCCGCCGCGCGCCGCCGGCCGTCTTCAGCAGCGTGTTGCGCTGGCGCAGCACGCGGTCGTAGTCGGCGCGCACCCCGGCGTACCGCGGCGAGCGCAGCACGAGCAGGTCGTCGAGGAAGTGGCGCCGCTCCGTCGGGTCGCCCTTGACCAGCGCTAGGTCGTCGGGCGCGAACACGACGGTGCGCACCAGGCCGATGAGCTCGCGGGCGCGGGGGAGCGCCGAGCGGTTGACCCGCGCACGGTTGGCCTTCCCCGGGTTGATCTCCACCTCGAGGGTGGCGCTGCGGCCGTCCCGCACGACCGCCGCGCGCACGATCGCCCGCTCCGCGCCGTGGCGCACGAGCGGCGCGTCCGAGGCCACCCGGTGCGACGAGAGCCGCGAGAGGTAGTCGATCGCCTCGACCAGGTTGGTCTTGCCCTGCCCGTTGCGCCCGAGGAACGCGCCCACCCCCGCCTCCAGCGGCAGCTCGAGCGTGCCGTAGGAGCGGAAGTCGTGGAGGGAGAGGTGGGCGACGTGCACGAAGGGTCAGCGCTGGGCGGGGTGCGCCGTACCGGTCTGCTCGCCGGACTCGGGCGCGTCACCACCGGCGGGGGCGGCGGTGTGGACCGCGTGCCCGCCGAACTGGTTGCGCATCGCGGCGATCGCCTTCATCGCGGGGGAGTCGTCCTGGCGCGAGACGAAGCGGGCGTAGAGCGCCGCGGTGATCGCCGGGGTGGCGACCGCGTTCTCGATGCCGGCCTCGACGGTCCAGCGGCCCTCGCCCGAGTCGTCGGCGTACCCGCGGATGGAGGACAGGTTCTCGTCCTCGTCGAGCGCGGCGACCAGCAGGTCGAGCAGCCACGAGCGGATGACGGTGCCCTCGCGCCACGAGCGGAAGACCTCGGTGACGTTGTCGACCATGTCGACCTTCTCGAGCAGCTCCCAGCCCTCGGCGTAGGACTGCATGATCGCGTACTCGATGCCGTTGTGGACCATCTTGGAGAAGTGGCCGGCGCCGACCTTGCCGGCGTGCACGGCGCCGAACTCGCCCTCGGGCTTGAGGGTGTCGAAGACCGGCTGCACCTTCGCCACGTCCTCGGGGGTGCCGCCGTACATCAGCGCGTAGCCGTTCTCCAGGCCCCAGACGCCGCCGGAGACGCCGCAGTCGACGAAGCCGATGCCCTTCGCGCCGAGCTGCTCGGCGTGCGCCTGGTCGTCGGTCCAGCGCGAGTTGCCGCCGTCGACGACGAGGTCGCCCTCGCTCAGCAGCTCGCCCAGCTTCGTGACCGTGTCGTGGGTCGGGCCGCCGGCCGGGACCATCACCCAGACGACGCGCGGCGAGGGCAGCGCCTCGACCATCGCCTCGAGGCTGTCGACGTCGGCCAGGTCGGGGTTGCGGTCGAACCCGACGACCGTGTGGCCGCCGCGGCGCAACCGCTCCCGCATGTTGCCGCCCATCTTGCCGAGTCCGATGAGGCCGATCTCCATGGCGAGCTCCTCTGCAGGCGTGTCGTGTCCGGGGTGTGTGCGTGGGGCTGGCGCGGGGCGCCGGGTACGACGCTACGCAGCGCCGCAACGGGCGGTGCGCGCCGTCGGGGTCAGGAGAGCAGGCGGCGCGGCATCAGCAGGTAGCGGAAGCCCGGGTCCTGCTCGCCCTCGTCGACGACGCCGCTCATCACCACGGGCTTCGACGCCTGGGTGAAGGCGAGCTTGACGACGGGCTGGTCGATGGCGGTGAGGCCGTCGAGCAGGAACTGCGGGTTGAAGCCGGTGACGATGTCGCCGCCGTCGATGGCCGCCTCGATCGACTCCGAGGCCTGGGCCTCGTCGCCGGAGCCGGCGTCGAGGGTGAGCACGCCGTCGGAGAAGGCCATCTGCACCGCGGTGTTGCGCTCCGCGACGAGCGAGACGCGCTTGACCGACTCGACGAGCGCGGCCTTCTCGATCGTGGCCACCGTCAGGTGCTCGTTGGGGAACAGGCTGCGGACCTTCGGGAACTCGCCGTCGAGCAGACGCGTCGTCGTACGACGCACCCCACCGTTCGCGGCACCCTCGAAGCCGATGATGCCCTCGCCCGAGCCGCTGGCCGACAGCGCGATGGTGACCTCGGTGCCGGCGGTCAGCGACTTCGCCGTGTCGGCGAGCACCTTGGCCGGGACGAGCGCGGCGAGCGACTCGTCGGGGGTGCGGGGCTCCCACTCCAGCTCGCGCTGGGAGAGGCGGAAGCGGTCGGTCGCCAGCAGGGAGATCGTCGTGCCGTCGATCTCGATGCGCACGCCGGTCAGCACCGGGAGCATGTCATCGCGGCCCGCGGCGGTGACGGCCTGGGCCACCGAGTGGGCGAAGACGTCGCTGCGCACCGTGCCGGTGGCGGTCGGCATCTGGGGGAGCGAGGGGTACTCGTCGACCGGCAGCGTCTGCAGCGTGAAGCGCGCCGACCCGCAGACCAGCGAGACGCGGGCGCCGTCGAGCGTCATCTCCACCGGCTTGTTCGGCAGGCTGCGCGTGATGTCGGCGAGGAGACGGCCGCTGACGAGCACGGTGCCCTCGTCGACGACGTCGGCCGCGAGGGTGGCGCGGGCCGAGGTCTCGTAGTCGAAGGTGGACAGCACCAGACCGTCCTGCTTCGCCTCCACGAGGAGGCCGGCGAGGACGGGGACGCTCGGACGCACGGGCAGGCTGCGAGCAGCCCAGGCGACGGCGTCGGCGAGGACGTCGCGTTCGACGCGGAACTTCACTGCAGGTCCTCCTGGTGGCGGTCCGTTCGGGGCCGGGGCGGCATGCGAATCACACGACGTCGGCACGCACGGGTGGGAATCGCATCCTGCCACGTGCGGCGAGGCCGCGGGACCGCTGGGCGGAGGGATCCCTGTCATTCACCGGCGTCGACGACCTCGTCGGCCTCCCTCGGGCCTCGGTCATCCCCAGGGAGAGGGCCGGGTGGGGGTCGACGAGGAATCGGATCCGGATGTCAGGAGGGAGGGGTCATAGGTGCTGTGCACTCTGTGGAGAAGTGTCGTCCGGCCAGGTCAGGTGCTCGACGGCCCTGTGGAGCGGCGGTGGAGGACGACGCGACGTACCTAGGGGCGGGTGTGGAACCTGCGCCGTCCGTCGCGCCGTCGTCCCCACGAGTGCACAGGGGCTGGGGACGACAGGCGGGGTGGGCGCACAGGCGCTCCACATCTTCCACGCGTGTAGTTCACCGGGCGGCGGGGCGAGGCGTCAGGGGGTCTGGCGGGCCTGCATCTTGATGCGGTTGGTGAGCTCGCTGACCTGGTTGTAGACCGAGCGGCGCTCGGCGAGCAGCTGGTTGATCTTGTTGTTGGCGTACATGACCGTCGTGTGGTCGCGGTTGCCGAACTGGGCGCCGATCTTCGGCAGCGAGAGGTCGGTGAGCTCGCGGCACAGGTACATGGCGATCTGGCGGCCCTGCACGAGGTGGCGACCGCGGCTCGGTCCCGTGAGGTCCTCGATGGCCACCCCGAAGTACGCCGCGGTCTGCGCGATGATCGCGGCCGGCGTGATCTCGGGCTCCCCCCCGTCGGGGATGAGGTCCTTCAGCACGATCTCCGCCAGCGTCAGCTCGACCTCCTGGCGGTTGAGGTTCGCGAACGCCGTGACCCGGATGAGTGCGCCCTCGAGCTCGCGGATGTTGGTCTGGATCTTGGAGGCGATGAACTCGAGGACGTCCGGCGGCGCGGTGAGGCGGTCCATCGCCGCCTTCTTGCGCAGGATCGCGATGCGGGTCTCGAGGTCCGGCGGCTGCACGTCGGTGATGAGGCCCCACTCGAACCGGTTGCGCAGCCGGTCCTCCAGCGCCTCGAGCCGCTTGGGCGGGCGGTCGGAGGTGAGGACGATCTGCTTGTTCGCGTTGTGGAGCGTGTTGAAGGTGTGGAAGAACTCCTCCTGCGTCTGGGTCTTCCCCTCCAGGAACTGGATGTCGTCGATGAGGAGCACGTCGACGTCGCGGTAGCGCCGCTTGAACCGGTCCTGCCGGTCGTCGCGGATCGCGTTGATGAACTCGTTCGTGAACTCCTCGCTCGACACGTAGCGCACCTTCGCGCCGGCGTAGAGGCTGCGCACGTAGTGGCCGATCGCGTGGAGCAGGTGGGTCTTCCCGAGGCCGGACTCGCCGTAGACCATCAGCGGGTTGTAGGCCTTGCCCGGCGCTTCGGCCACTGCGACGGCGGCGGCGTGGGGGAACCGGTTCGACGAGCCGATGACGAACGTCTCGAACGTGTACTTGGGGTTGAGGCGCGTCTCGAGGTTGGCCGACTGCCGGCTCGACTCGGACTGCTGCGGCTCGGGCTCCGGAATTATCGACAAAGCAACTTGGTTATTCGACGACTTCTCGGGCTCGCGGCTGGGCGCCGCGGTCGCGACCGGCTCGTCCCCCGTGTCGAGGGCGGGGTTGACGGTCACGGCGATGCGGACCTCGTGCCCGAACGCCTCGCTCAGCGCGTCCTCGATCTGCGAGCGCAGCCGGCCCTCGAGCTGCATGCGGGTGAACTCGTTCGGCACCGCGATGATCGCCGTCGTCTCGTGCAGCGTCATGGGCTCGCTCGCGTGGAGCCACGCACGCTGGTGCGCCTGGAGGTCGGCGAGCACCCGCCGCCACGCCGTGGCGAGGTCCGTGGGGCCGTTCTCCATGTCGCTCCTCCTCGTGGCGCCGGGGGTCCGGAGGCGCCGACCGCTGTCGTCCGCTGCCCGATCCTGCCTCATGAGCCGGGAGATTCCACAGTCTTGTCCACAGCTTGTGAAGAAGGGGCGGCGGGGGGCGGAGGCACCCCGGTCGGGCGCCCACGCTCGGCATCTGCGACGCATCCCCGCTGGTCATCCGGGGTACGGCGGCCGCCCCACGCGGACCCGCAGCGGTCCCCGCGGGGCCGCGGGCGTCGTACCGGCGGGAGGAGGGGATCCCCCGGGGTACGGCGGGCCGCCCGCCCCCGCGCCGGGTTGTCCACAGGGTGCCGACGGTTTGACCCGTCCGGGACGAGCACGTACCGTTCCTAAGTCGCCGGGGTTGTCTCGACCGGTGCCGCATGTCCACGGAGGGGTCCCCGACGGGCCACAGCCGTGGGTGGGCGGTGCCAGCCGATGGCTGAGACCTCCCCCCGGTGGTGGACATCGTCCCAGACCCGATCCGGAGAAGACTCGTGAGCAAGCGCACCTTCCAGCCGAACAACCGCCGCCGTCACAAGGTGCACGGCTTCCGCCTGCGCATGCGCACCCGTGCCGGCCGCGCGATCATCAACACGCGCCGCCGCAAGGGTCGCAAGAGCCTGACCGTCTGAGCTCGCCGAGCAGCCGGACGTGCTCGCGCGCGACCAACGGATGCGTCGTGGCGCCGAGTTCGCCACGGCCGTCCGGCGCGGTCGTCGCGCGGGCACCCGCACGCTGGTGTGTCACTGGGCCGACGCGGAGGATCCCCTCCGCGTCGGCTTCGTCGTGAGCAAGGCAGTGGGGCCGGCCGTGGTGCGCAACCGCGTCAAGCGTCGGCTCCGCCACCTCGTGCTCGACGCGGGCCGCGCCGGTGCTCTCCCTGCGGGTGGGTTGCTGGTCGTGCGAGCGCTGCCCGCCGCGGCCGAGTCCGACGTCGAGCGGCTCCGCTCCGACCTCGAGCGCAGCGTGCAGCGCGTGCGCCCGCCGGTGGTGGCGGCGTGAAGTACCTGCTCATCGGGCTGCTGAAGGCCTACCGGCTCCTCATCAGCCCCCTGTACGGCCAGGTGTGCCGCTACCACCCCTCGTGCTCGGCGTACGCGCTCGAGGCGGTGACGCAGCACGGAAGCATCCGCGGATCGTGGCTCGCGGTGCGGCGTCTGTCACGCTGTCACCCGTGGGCGGCCGGCGGTTACGACCCCGTTCCCGAGCGCCACCCGGCGCCACGACCCTGAGATCGAGGAGCTCCGCATCGTGTTCGACTTCTTCGGTGCCATCGGCGGCGCCATCATGACGCCGCTGTACTACGCCGTGTCGGCGGTGATGCTGGCGTGGCACGAGCTGTTCTCGCTGTTCCTCCCGTCGGACAGCGGTGCGACCTGGATCCTCTCCATCGTCGGCCTGACCCTCGTCATCCGTGCGGCCCTGATCCCGCTGTTCGTCAAGCAGATCAAGTCCAGCCGCAACATGGCGCTGCTGCAACCGCAGGTGCGGGAGCTGCAGAAGAAGTACAAGCACGACCGCGAGCGCCTCGCCCAGGAGACGATGCAGCTCTACAAGGAGGCGGGCACCAACCCGTTCGCCTCGTGCCTGCCGATCCTGCTGCAGATGCCGATCTTCTTCGCGCTGTTCCGCCTGCTCGACCAGGCGGCGCGGAACGGCACGGCCCACGGCTTCCTCACCACCGAGCTGGCCCGGAACTTCGGTGACTCCGAGCTCTTCGGCATCCCGATCGCACGCACGTTCATCGACAACGACGGCAACCTCGGCGTCAGCGTGCTCGCCGCGATCCTCGTGATCGCCATGACCATCACGACGTTCACGACGCAGCGTCAGCTGATGAGCAAGAACATGCCGCCGGAGGCCCTCACGGGCCCCTACGCGCAGCAGCAGAAGATGCTGCTCTACATCCTCCCGCTGGTGTTCGCCATCGGCGGTGTGGCCTTCCCGATCGGCGTCCTCTTCTACTGGACGACGTCGAACCTGTGGACCATGGGCCAGCAGTTCTACGTGATCCGGCGCAACCCTGCTCCCGGTACGCCGGCGGCCAAGGCGAAGGCGGAGCGCGACGCCGAGAAGGCGCGCCGGAAGGGACACAGCCCCGCTGACGGGGTCTCGCTCGAGAAGGGCGGGAGCACCGCCGTCGAGACCGCTCCGGAGACGGCCCCCCGCCCGCGGCAGCAGCCGCAGCGACAGACCAAGGCGCAGCGCTCCAAGGCCTCCCCGGCGGGCTCCAAGCCCCGTCCTCAGGGGTCGAAGAGCGCGCCCACGAAGAAGAAGCGCTGAGCGGGTGACCGCGTGGACGAAGGAGTGGAGCAGGTGACGGAGACGACGGAGACGGTCGACCCGACGGACCAGGACGCCGTGGCGGGGGACGAGCGGGACGACGCCGCGCCCGCGGCGGGCGAGCCGGGTGCCCGGGTGGGCCGCCTCGAGCGTGAGGGCGACATCGCGGCGGACTACCTGGAGGAGCTGCTCGACATCGCGGACCTCGACGGGGACCTCGACATCGACGTCGAGGGCGACCGCGCGTCGGTCTCGATCGTCGGTGCGGACCTGTCGCAGCTCGTCGGACCCCAGGGCGAGGTGCTCGACGCCCTGCAGGAGCTGGCCCGCCTGGCGGTCTACCGGGAGACCGGAGAGCGGTCGCGGCTCATGCTCGACATCTCCGGGCACCGCGCGGAGCGTCGCGCGGCGCTCGAGAAGCTGGCGGCCGAGGCCATCGAGGAGGCGCGCAGCTCGGGTGACCGCGTCTCGCTCGACCCCATGTCGCCGTTCGAGCGCAAGGTCGTCCACGACGCCGTCGCCGCGGCCGGGCTGTCCTCGGAGTCCGAGGGCGTCGAGCCGCGTCGGCACGTCGTCGTCCTGCCGAACTGATCGGCCCCCGTGTCGGACGACGTTTCACGTGAAACACCCCCCGCGCCCGAGGTGGCGCGGGGGGTGTTCCCTGTCGACCGCTGGCCGCTCGCGGAGCGGTACGCCGCGTCGTTGGCGGTCGACGGGGTCGTCCGCGGACTGATCGGCCCGCGAGAGGTCCCCCGGCTGTGGGACCGGCACCTGCTGAACTGTGCCGTCATGGCGGATGCCCTCCCGGCAGAGCCCCACACCGTGGCGGACGTCGGCTCGGGCGCCGGGCTGCCGGGCATCGTGCTCGCGATCCGTCGACCCGACATCCAGGTGACGCTCATTGAGCCGTTGCTGCGTCGTACGACGTACCTCCAGGAGATCGCCGACGAGCTGGGCCTCGACAACGTCGAGGTGCTGCGCGCCCGCGCCGAGGAGGTGCACGGGGAGCGCTCGTTCGACGTGGTCACCTCGCGTGCGGTCGCCGCGCTCGACAAGCTGCTGGGGTGGTCGATGCCGCTGGTGCGCCGTGGCGGCGAGCTCGTGGCCATGAAGGGCTCCCGGGCCGCCGACGAGGTGGCCGAGTCGGGGTCGGCGCTGCGGCGCTGGTCCGCGGAGCGCGCCACGGTCGAGACGTTCGGTGCCGGCGTCGTCGATCCACCGACCACCGTCGTCCGAGTGGTGCGGACGAAGTGTGTTGACTAGGTTGTTCCCTCGAGTCCGGGCGGTGGACGGCGCGGTTGTCGACGCCATCCACCCGGGCCCGAACCGGGCGTCGCCCGCCGCCGAGCGCGCGTCGTCTGTGCACAGGGCGATTCCGCGTGGTTGTGCGCTGGAGACGTTCGTTGTCCACAGATGTGGGCCGGATATCCACACGGCGTGATGAAGGGACGTTGACGTGGTTTCACGTGAAACAGAGGGCGACGGGGCGACGCCCACGGCGTACCGCGTGCGCACGGCCGGGGACCTCGCCGAGGCGACTCCCCCGTCGGACGATGCGACCACGCCGCTAGCCCGCGCCGTCGAGGCGTCCCTGCTGGTGCGCGACGGCGCGCGGCGCATGGCTCTCCCCCGCCCCCCGCAGACCCGGGTCATGGTGGTCGCCAACCAGAAGGGCGGCGTCGGCAAGACGACGACGACGGTCAACATCGCGGCGGGCCTGGCCCAGCTCGGCCAGCGGGTGCTCGTCATCGATCTCGATCCGCAGGGCAATGCATCCACGGCGCTGAACATCAAGCACCACCGAGGGACGCTCGGCACGTACGACCTGCTCGTCGACGGTGCAGCGCTGGCCGACGTGGCCCAGCCCTGCCCGGAGGTCGAGCGTGTCGACGTCGTGCCTGCGACCATCGACCTTGCCGGGGCCGAGATCGAGCTCGTCAGCGTCGTGGCGCGCGAGAACCGGCTCAACAAGGCCATCCAGGCCCACCCGCTGGTGGGGGGTGCCGATGCGGGCGACGGGCGGTACGACTACGTCATCGTGGACTGTCCCCCGTCGCTCGGCCTGCTGACCTTGAACGCCCTGGTGTCGGCGCACGAGATGCTCATCCCGATCCAGGCGGAGTACTACGCCCTGGAGGGCCTCGGCCAGCTCATCGAGACGGTCGAGATGGTGAAGAAGCACCTCAACCCGTCGCTGCGGATCTCCACGATCCTCATCACCATGTACGACGGACGCACCAAGCTGGCGGCCGGTGTCGCCGAGGAGGTGCGCGAGCACTTCGGCGAGCAGGTGCTGCGCACGATGATCCCCCGCTCGGTGCGCGTCAGCGAGGCGCCGTCGTACGCACAGACCGTGATGACCTACGACCCGGGGTCCACCGGGGCGATGGCCTACCTCGAGGCGGCCCGGGAGATCGCCCAGCGCGGAGGCAAGGCATGAGCAAGCAGCCGCCCCGCCGGGGGCTGGGCCGCGGACTGGGCTCGTTGATCCCGACGGCGCCGGAGCAGCCGGCTGCGGAGTCGCCGGCCGTCGCAGATGCCGCGGGGTCGGAGAGTACTGATGAGGGCACCGCCGCGGGTGCCGCGGGCCGTGTTTCACGTGGAACGGGCGCTGAGGGGAGCGTCGGACTGGCTCCGGTCGACGGCGCGTACTTCGCCGAGCTGCCGGTGGGCCAGATCTCCCCCAACGCACGCCAGCCGCGGCAGGTCTTCGACGAGGACGCGATGGCGGAGCTCGTCTTCTCCATCAAGGAGATCGGCCTGCTGCAGCCGGTCGTCGTCCGCCGTACGGGCGACGACGCCTACGAGCTCATCATGGGCGAGCGGCGTTGGCGCGCCACCCAGGCGGCCGGTCTCGACGTCATCCCCGCCATCGTGCGGGAGACCGAGGACACCGCCATGCTGCGGGACGCCCTGCTGGAGAACTTGCACCGCTCGCAGCTCAACCCCCTCGAGGAGGCGGCCGCCTACCAGCAGTTGCTCGAGGACTTCTCGTGCACGCACGAGGAGCTGGCGCAGCGCATCGGCCGCTCGCGCCCCCAGATCAGCAACACGCTCCGTCTGCTGCGCCTGAGCCCCGCCGTGCAGCGCCGGGTCGCTGCGGGCGTGCTGTCGGCGGGCCACGCCCGCTCGTTGCTCGGCGTCGCCGACGGGGCGTCCCAGGACCGGCTCGCGCAGCGCGTCGTGGCCGAGGGCATCAGCGTGCGGGCCCTCGAGGAGATCGTCGCGATGGGCGAGGAGTCCGGCGGGGCCGAGCCACGACGTCGTACCCCTCGCCAGACCGAGCCGGGTCTCGTCGACCTGTCGGACCGGCTGTCGGACCGCTTCGACACCCGCGTCAAGGTCGACATGGGCAAGGCCAAGGGGCGGATCACCGTCGAGTTCGCCTCGGTCGAGGACCTGCAGCGCATCGTCGACCTCATGGATCCACGCAATAGAACCGACAAGTTGCTCTAGCGATTAGTCGACATAAGGCCCCCAACGCGTTTTAGGGCGTCAGGAACGGGCCGGGAAAGTTCTGTGAGAGCGATTCTGAGCGGCGGGCGCTGACGTCCTGACGGACGTTCCCGACGCTCGGCGGCTCTACGAGGCTCCCCCGCAACGCTTGTCGGGGGCTGCAGTGGGTGGTTTCGAGGGCCGCTGGGGCGGCCACCTCAACCACCGAGCGCCAGGGCGGCCACCTCAACCACCGAGCGTCGGTTGAGGTGCGAGCTCCGGCGAGCCTCGACACCAGCTCGGGACGTGGGTGGTTTCGAGGGCCGCTGGGGCGGCCACCTCAACCACCGAGCGCCAGGGCGGCCACCTCAACCACCGAGCGTCGGTTGAGGTGCGAGCTCCGGCGAGCCTCGACACCAGCTCGGGACGTGGGTGGTTTCGAGGGCCGCTGGGGCGGCCACCTCAACCACCGAGCGCCAGGGCGGCCACCTCAACCACCGAGCGTCGGTTGAGGTGCGAGCTCCGGCGAGCCTCGACACCAGCTCGGGACGTGGGTGGTTTCGAGGGCCGCTGGGGCGGCCACCTCAACCACCGAGCGCCAGGGCGGCCACCTCAACCACCGAGCGTCGGTTGTGAACCGTCACGGGTTCTCTGCCGCTTCTATACGGGGTGCGGCTCTCGGTCGAGGGCAGCGTAGTAGTCGTGCTCGTGCTCGGCTGGTGGGATCTGGCCGATGCTGGAGTGCAGGCGGCGGTAGT
>NZ_JAHWBL010000086.1:0-11721 GCF_029493445.1 Nocardioides sp. ChNu-99
AGCGACACGGGCGCGGTGCGCAGCGCGCCGGTGTCGCCGGCGGTGGGTCCGGTGTCGGCCGCGGCGCCGAGGTCGCCGGGCTCGACGACGAGGTCGAACGCGTCGGCGCGCGCCAGCCACGGCGCGCCGACGCCCTGGCGCCACATGCCGCGGCGCACCCAGACGAAGGCGGTGCCGGGCAGGCGGCGCCGGGCGGCGAGCAGACCCGCGTACGGCACCACGCCGTCGAACGCGACGACGCGGGCCCCCGTCTCGGCCGCGAGCGCGACCAGGCGGTCGGCGAAGTAGGGGTCCCAGGCGGTGCGCCAGGCGACCTTGGCCGCGCCCGCGCCCTGCCACGGGCTGGTGCGGCTGGGGCAGTGCTCGACCCGCACGTGCTCGGCCCCGGGCAGGCGCCCGTCGGCCACGGCGCGCGCGACCGTCGGCAGGGCACCCGACAGGGACAGCAGGGTCACGTCGAGCGCGTCCGCGCCCGCCAGCGCGACCGACAGCTGCCGGGTGAGGTGCCCCATGCCCACCCCGTTGCTGGTCGCCAGCACGACGGGGACGCGGGACGGATCGGGGGCGACGGGCACGGGTCGCGAGTCTAGGCGGGCAGGCAGACGGGCGGGCGGCTCCGGGTGGCTAGGGTCGCGCCCGTGACCGCCGACCCCGCCCCGCTGCGCCCGCCGCTCCGCACCGACGAGCTCGCCGCCCTGCCGGGCTGGGCGGTCGAGGTCGTGGCCGCCTCGGCGTCGACCAACGCCGACCTGGCCGCCCGGGCCCGGACGGGCGCACCGGCCCGCACCGTCCTCGCCGCCGAGCACCAGACCGCGGGCCGCGGCCGGGTCGACCGCGTGTTCGTCACCCCCGACCGGGCGGCCCTCACCTTCTCGGTGCTCCTGCGTCCGGGCGCGCCGGCCGCCGCCTGGCCGTGGCTGCCGCTCCTGGCGGGCACCGCCGTACGACGGGGGGTCGCCCGCCGCCACCCGGGTCTCCGGGTCGGGCTGAAGTGGCCCAACGACGTGCTCGTCGCCGCCGACGGCCCGCCCACGGGCAAGGTCTGCGGGATCCTCGCCGAGCGGGTGGAGAGCGCCGACGGTCCGGCCGCCGTGCTGGGCATCGGTCTGAACGTCTCCACGACGCGGGCCGAGCTGCCGGTGCCGACGGCGGAGTCGCTGGCCACCGCGGGCGTGCCCGCCGCCGAGCTCGACCGCACGGCCCTGCTCGTCGCGGTGCTCGCCGAGCTCGACCGCGGCCTGGAGCGCTGGGAGGCCGGCGACCTGACCGGTCTGAGGGCCGACTACACCTCGGTCTGCGACACCGTCGGGCGCGCAGTGCGCGTCGAGCTGCCGCAGGACCGGGTGCTGCACGGAACCGCGGTCGAGGTCGACGCCGGCGGCGGCCTGGTGGTCGAGGGGCCGGACGGCCGCACCGTCGTGGGGGCGGGCGACGTCGTGCACGTCCGACGCGCGGACGCCTGAGGTCGCTCCGGCGGAGGTGACACAATCGCGGCCGTGTCCTTCCCGCAGCGGCTCCTCAACCCCGGCGAGCACGTCGTCGTGAGCACCCGCACGCACGTGAAGGAGATCTTCGGCGCGCTGCTGGTGCTCGTCGTGGTGGGCGCGGCGGCCGTGGCCCTCGTGGTGGTGCTCCCCGCGAGCACGGCGGGCGACGTGGGGCGGATCGCCACCGGGGTGGCGGCCCTCGTCGTGCTCTTCTGGTTCGTGCTCCGCCCCGTGGTGCGGTGGCTGACCACGACGTACACGTTCACCAACCGCCGCTTCATCGCCCGCTCCGGCTTCGTCGCGCAGGAGGGACGCACCATCCCGCTCAACCGCATCAGCGGCGTCGACCTCGAGGTCGGGGTCGTCGACCGCCTCCTCGGCTGCGGCACGCTCGTGGTCTCCGACGCCAGCGAGCAGGGCCGCGTCGAGCTGCGCGACATCCCGCGCGTCGAGCAGGTCCAGCTGCTCGTGTCCGAGGAGCTCCACCGACTCTCCGGGGCCCGCGGTGACGACGGCACCTGACCCGCAGCCCGACCCGACCGGCGGCGAGGGCGGGCGCCCCACCCGCACCGACCTCGAGCGCGCCATCCTCGGGGAGGTCCCGGTCTTCACGGCGCAGGACCTGGACGAGGCGGGCATCCCGGTCGCCGACGTGCGCCGCCTGTGGCGGGCCCTCGGCCTGCCGCTCAACGAGGCCGACGTCACGTTCACCGGATCCGACACCACGGCGCTCGCCGCCCTCGTGGAGACCGTCGAGCGGGGCGGGCTCGACATGGACACGGCGGTGAACCTGACCCGGGCCGTGGGCCAGACGATGGCGCGGCTGGCCGACTGGGAGATCTCGGCGCTCATCCCCGTCATCGACGAGCGCGAGTCGGGCCCCGGCGCCACGGGCAGCCGCATCGGCGCGGCCGTGCGCCTGGTCGAGGACTTCCGCGACGTGTTCGAGCAGCTGACGCTCAACGCGTGGCGGCGCCACCTCGCCGCGGCGGTGAGCCGGGTCGAGGGCCTCGACGAGCTCGACGAGGAGACCGACACCGCCCACACCACCGTCGGGTTCGCCGACCTGGTGAGCTTCACCGCGCTGTCGAACCAGCTCGAGGAGTCGCGGATCGGCGACCTCGTCGAGGTCTTCGAGTCCCGCTGCCACGACGTGATCCAGGCCCATCAGGGCCGGCTCATCAAGTCGCTCGGTGACTCGGTCCTCTTCGTCAACGACGACCCCGTCCGCGCGCTCGAGATCGCCGAGGGCATCATCACCGTCATCGGCCGCGACGCCCGGATGCCCGACGTGCGCGTGGGCATGGCGACCGGGCACGTCGTCACCCGCCTCGGCGACGTCTTCGGCCCTCCCGTGAACCTCGCCTCGCGGCTGACCAACATCGCCCGGCGCAACCGCATGATCATCGACCACGAGACCGCGCGGCTCCTGCCCCGCAGCGACTTCGAGACCCGCCTGCTGCCCGCCCGTCCCGTCCGCGGGTTCGGCCTGCTGGAGCCGGTGACGGTCCGCCGTACCTGACCCCGGTCGCGGGGCCGCCCGGGCCGGCTCGACCGTCGGTGGGGCAAGGCAAAATTTCACCGGTTCGCCCGCGCGGGCCCCCCCGGCTTCCTACGGTGTGGCACGTGTTCCAGGTGCAATGCGTGCGACTCGACCCGGCGACCCGCCGTGCCTGGGCCGACGACCGCGAGATCGTGCTCTCCCGCAAGGAGTTCGACCTCCTGCACGCCCTCATCTCCCGTGCCGGGGAGGTCGTGAGCCGTGAGGAGCTCATGCGCACGGTGTGGAACACGACGTTCTGGACCTCGTCCAAGACCATCGACGTCCACCTCGGCTGGCTGCGGCGCAAGATCGGGGACGACACCCGCGCCCCGCACCTCATCACCACCATCCGCGGCAAGGGCCTGCGCTTCGAGGTCGAGCCGCCGGTGCGGGCCTCCCGCCCCGCCTGACCCGCCGACCCGACCGGCCCGCCCGACCCGCCCCGCCGGCGACCGGTGAGCCGTGTTGGGCGGGCTCCCGCCGGTGTGGCAGCGTAGGGCGGGCGCGTCCCGCCCCGGGGCGTGGTGACGAGGAGAGGTGGAACCCGATGCGCACAGCCGTCGTGGTGCTCAACTACGGCGATCCCGACGACACCCTCGAGTGCGTCGCGAGCCTGGAGCGTTCGGAGGATCTCGACTTCGACCTCTACGTCGTGGACAACGGTCCCGACGACGCGAAGCACGCCGCGCTGCGCGACGCCATCGGTGAGCGCGGCACGGTGCTGGCGACGGGGGAGAACCTCGGCTACGCCGGCGGCAACAACGTCGGGGTGCGCAAGGCGCTGGAGACGGACGCGCAGTACGTCTGGATCCTCAACCCCGACACCCGCGTCGGGCCGCGCACGCTCGGCACCCTCATCGAGCACCTGCAGGCCTACCCGGACTGCGGCGTCGTCGGCTCCCGCATCCTGTACGGCGGCAAGGAGCCGCGCATCTGGTTCGACGGGGCGACCATCGACCGCACCACGGGCGCGACGTCGCACGTGAACAACGGCAAGGCCCCGGCCGCCGTCGGCGGACGCAAGGTCGTCGACGTCGACTACGTGACCGGCGCGGCCCCGCTGATCCGCCGCGCGACGCTCGATCACGTCGGCCTCATGCCGGAGCACTACTTCCTCTACTTCGAGGAGACCGACTGGTGCGTGCGCCTGCAGGACGCGGGCTGGCGCACGATGGTCAACCGCACGGCGTCGATGGTGCACCTCAAGCGCTCCAGCGGCTCGCTGCCGCAGCCGTACTACATCTACTACATGACGCGGAACCGCTACGGCTTCGCGCGCGACGCCCTCGGCATCGACCCCGACGCGTCGGTGGCCCACCTGCAGGAGACCTTCCTGAAGGCGTGGCGCAAGAAGGTCGAGGACGGCGCCCCGGCGTGGCTGGAGCGCTTCGACGAGCTCGTGACGATGGCGGTCGAGGACGCCCGCGCCGGACGCTTCGGCCGCAACGACCTCGTGACGCACTTCCCGCGCGCGGAGGAGTCGCTTGCCGGGCGCTGACGACGTGGCCGTCGACGGGCCGGTGCACGCCGCCGCGGTGCGCGAGCGCGCCGCCGCGGTGGCCGAGCTCCTCGTGGTCCGCGCGCCGGACACCGCCCTGGTGCTGGCCCTGCCCCCCGCCGGTGGTCCTCCCGCCGCGGGGGAGCGTCGTACGACGGAGCTCGCCGCCGCCCTGCGCGACGCGCTGCCGGGGGTCGAGGTGGCCGGGAGCACTGGGAGCACCGGGCCCACCGCAGTCCGCCGGCACGACGCCGTCGTCGTCGACGCGGTCGGGGCCGGGGACGCGGCCCGCGGGCTGGTCGCGCTCCTGGCGCGGCTGCGGTCCGAGGCGCTCGCGCCGGACGGTACCCTCGTGCTCTGCGTCTCCGCGGCCACCGGTCCCGGGGTGCGGGCCGGGCTGCTGCGGCGCACGGCGACGTACACCGAGACGTCCGTGGTCGACGACCACGGTGCACGGAGCTGCACGTCCCCCCAGGTGGGGCGTGTGCTGGAACGAAGCGGGCTCGTGCGGGTGGACGAGCGGCGGGTCCACCGACCCGACCGCGCGCCGGCCCTGTCCGCGACCGACGAGGAGAGGATCCGAGGCGAGATGCCTGAGCTGTCCGACGACGAGACGACCGGGGAGTCGGTGACGTCCGCGGCACCCGCGCAGACGTCGGGACCCCGCGACGAGACCGAGTGGCAGCAGCTGTTCGACTCCCGCGAGCTGCTGCGCAGCCGGGTCGACCAGCTCGAGCGCGAGGTCTCCACCCTGCGCGAGCTGCTCGCCGCCGAGCGGGCGCACTTCGGGTCCGAGCTGCGCCTGGGCGCCTCCGAGGTGGCCGACATGCGCGCCGAGATCGAGCGCACGCACGAGAGCCGCGTCGCGATCCAGAAGCAGCTCGACAAGTGGCAGCGCGAGTACGAGCGCCTCGTCAGCGTCGACGGCAAGCCGCTGGCGGCGAAGGTCGCCTACCGGCGCGCCCGCCGGCGGGCCGCCGAGGTCGTGCGCTCCGACCCGCGGCTGGAGCGCGCTGCCCGTCGCGTGCTCGACCGCGTGCGGTCCCGCTGATGTCGCTGGAGCGGCGCGCGGCGTACGACGCGCTCTGCGCGGGCGAGTACGCCCGGGGTGAGGGCACGTCGTTCGCGTTCTGCGTCTACACCGACGACCTCGACGAGGGCCGCGGCGACATCTACGTCGCCGCCGGGATGGCGCTCGAGCTCGCCCGCCTCGGCCACGGCGTGCGCCTCGTGCCGCGCTGGGCGTGGGCGGAGATCGACGACGTGGACGTCGTCGTCGCGATGCTCCCCGACCTCGACCCCTCGCTGCTGCGACCGGGCGTGCGCAAGGTCGCCTGGGTGCGCAACGAGGTCGAGCGCTGGTGCCGCATGGGCTCGCTCAGCGGCTACCACCAGGTCTTCGCCTCCTCCGCGCTCGCCGTGGCGCGCCTGCAGCGCGAGACCGACCGGGTGTGGCCCGAGCCGCTGCCCATCGCGGCCGACGACGAGCTGTTCGTGCTGCCCCCCGCGGGCGTGCGCAGCACCACCGCGGTCACGACCGCCAACTACTGGGGCTCCCTGCGCGACGTGCACAAGGTGCTCGTGCGGCTGCCCGTCGACGCCGACGTCGTCATGTACGGCGCGGCCCGCAACGCCCCGCCGAAGCTGCGGCGCTGGCACCGCGGTGCGCGCTCCTACTTCGACCTGCCCGAGGTCTACGGCCAGAGCTCGTTCGTCATCGACGACGTCAACCGCTCCAACGTCGGCTTCGGCGCGCTCAACAGCCGGCTCTACGAGAGCGCGGCGTGCGGCGCCCTGCCGCTGCTGAACACGCGCCTCGGTCTGGCCGACCAGGGCTTCGGCCACCTCCCGACGTACCGGGACGCGGGGGAGCTCTCGCGGATCCTGCGGCGCCTGCGCGAGGACCCGGCCGAGACCGCCCGCCTCGCCGACCTGACGCGCGCCACGGTGCTCGAGCGCCACACGTGGAAGGTGCGGGCCGGCGAGTTCCTCACGGCGCTCGCCGCGGGGGAGGAGCACGACGCCCCGCCGGCGCCGCGCCCGGTGCACTACTTCCCGGACTACTGGACGAACCCCTACCAGCCGATGCTGTTCTCGGCGCTGCCGTCGGTCGGCTCCTACGCGGTGCCCGTGCCGGACGCGACCGAGCACCTGCGCACGCGGGCGCAGGCGCCGGGCCACCCCGGGGTGCTGAACATCCAGTGGCCCGACCCGATCCTGCAGCCCAGCCGCGGCCCGTTCTCGGCGCGCCTCGCGCTGGACGAGTTCGCCGCCGCCCTCGCCGCGTTCAAGCAGCGCGGCGGGCACCTGGTGTGGACGGTGCACAACGTGCTGCCGCACGAGGCGAAGTTCCAGTGGGCGGAGGTCGAGCTCGGCCAGCTCCTGGCCGACGAGGCGGACGTCGTCCACCTGCTGTCGGCGGAGACCATCGAGCAGGCGGCGCCGTACTACCGGATCGACCCGGCCAAGGCCGTCGTCATCGAGCACTCCAGCTACGACGGGCGCTACCCGACGTGGATCTCGCGGGAGGGGGCGCGCGAGCGTCTCGGCCTCGAGCCCCACGAGAAGGCCATCATCGCCCTCGGCGGCGTGCGCCCCTACAAGGGCCTCGACAAGCTGGTGGCGGTGTTCGACGAGCTGCACCGCGACGACCCGTCGCTGCGCCTGCTCATCGCGGGGCGTCCCGGCAAGCTGGCCCGTTCGGCGAAGTTCGAGTCGGACTGCCTGGCGGACCCGCGAATCATCGCGTTCTTCGACTTCGTGCCGGACGACCAGCTGCAGGTGTGGATGAAGGCGGCGGACCTCGCGGTCCTCAACTACCGCAACATCCTCAACTCGGGCTCGTTCCTGCTCTCGCAGACCTTCGGCCTGCCCGTCGTGGCGCCGCGGGCCGGGGCGCTGCGGGCGTTCGACGACCAGCCGCAGGTGCGCCTGTTCGACACGGGCGACGACGCGGGTCTGCGCCGTGCCATCGCGGTGGCGCTGGACGAGCTCGTCGTGGACCCCGAGGGCGCTGCCCGGGCCCGTACGGCGGCGCACGCGCTCGCCGCGGAGCGCTCGCCGCAGCGGATGGCCCGGGAGTTCGCCGACGTCGTCGCCGGCCTCGATGGCTGAGCGCGCCCCCCGGCTGGCCGTCGTCGGCGGCGGCCAGCTCGCCCGCATGATGGCCGAGCCGGCCGCGACCCTCGGCGTGCCGCTGCGCCTCCTCGCCGAGCGGCCGGACGTCTCGGCCGCGCAGGTCGTGCCCGACCACCTGGTCGGCGACCACCGCGACCTGGCGGACCTCGAGGCCGTGACGGCCGGCTGCGTCGCGGTCACGTTCGACCACGAGCACGTCCCGACCGAGCACCTGCGGGCCCTCGAGGCCGCCGGGGTCGCGGTGCGTCCCGGACCCGACGCGCTCGTCCACGCCCAGGACAAGGCGGTCATGCGCCGCCGGCTCGCCGAGCTCGGCGTGCCCTGCCCCCGCAACGCGGTGGTCGCCACCCCGGCCGACGTGGAGGCGTTCGGGTTCCCGTGCGTCCTCAAGACGACGCGGGGCGGCTACGACGGCAAGGGCGTCTGGGTGGTGCGCGCCCCGGCGGACGCCGACCCGGCCTTCGCCGCAGCCGCCGCCGGCGGCGTCGAGGTGCTGGCCGAGGAGCTCGTCGACTTCGCCCGGGAGCTGTCGGCCATCGTGGCCCGCTCGCCCAGCGGGCAGGCCGCGGCGTACCCCGTCGTGGAGACGGTGCAGCGCGACGGCATCTGCCACGAGGTGACGGCCCCCGCGCCGGACCTGCCGGAGCACCGCGCGACGCAGGCGCAGGAGATCGCGCTGCGCGTCGCCGGCGAGCTCGGCGTCGTCGGCATCCTGGCGGTCGAGCTGTTCGAGACGGCCGACGGCCGCCTGCTCGTCAACGAGCTGGCGATGCGCCCCCACAACACGGGCCACTGGACGCAGGACGGGGCGGTGACCTCGCAGTTCGAGAACCACCTGCGGGCCGTGCTCGACCTGCCGCTCGGCTCGCCGGCGCCCCGCGCCCGCTGGTCGGTGATGGTCAACGTGCTGGGCTCGGCGAGCGAGACGGGGCGGCTGTACGACGGCTACCCCCACGCGATGGCGCGCGACCCGCACCTGCGGGTGCACCTCTACGGCAAGGACCTGCGCCCGGGGCGCAAGGTCGGCCACGTCAACACGTACGGCGACGACCTCGAGGACTGCCGGGAGCGGGCCCGCCACGCGGCGGCCTGGTTCGCGGGCGACCTCGGCGACGAGAGCGAGTGAGATGAGCGCGACCACCCCTGTGACGACCACCCCGGCGGGCCCCGCCCGCGTCGGCATCGTCATGGGCTCGGACTCGGACTGGCCCGTGATGGAGGCGGCCGCGACCGCGCTGGCGGAGTTCGACGTCGCCTTCGAGGCCGACGTCGTCTCGGCGCACCGGATGCCCGACGAGATGCTGGCCTACGGCCGTGACGCCGCCGACCGCGGCCTGTCGGTCCTGGTCGCCGGCGCCGGGGGAGCGGCCCACCTGCCCGGGATGCTCGCCGCGGTGACCCCGCTGCCCGTCATCGGCGTGCCCGTGCCGCTGCGCCACCTCGACGGGATGGACTCGCTGCTCTCCATCGTGCAGATGCCCGCCGGCGTGCCGGTGGCCACCGTGTCGATCGGCAACGCCCGCAACGCGGGCCTGCTGGCCGTGCGGATCCTGGCGGCGACCGACCCGGCCCTGCGCGAGCGCATGGTGCGCTTCCAGGAGTCGCTGCGCGACGCGGCCCACGCGAAGGGCGAGGTCGTGCGCACCGCCGTGGCGGGGCGCACCCGCGCCGGCTTCTAGCGGCTCACGCGCCGCGGCGGCGCCACTCGATCGCGGGGCACGTGTCCATGACGGCCGCCAGGCCGGCGGCGCGGGCCCGCTCGAAGGCCGCCTCGTCGACGACGCCGAGCTGCAGCCACACGGCCTTCGCGCCCACGGCGATCGCCTCGTCCACGACCCCGCCGGCCGCTTCGGAGCGGCGGAAAACGTCGACGACGTCGATCGGGAACGGCACGTCGGCGAGCGAGGCGTAGCCCTGCTCGCCGTGCACGACGGGCGCGGCCGGGTGCACGGGCACGATCCGCTTGCCGCGCTGCTGCAGCAGCTCCGCGATGCGGTACGCCGTGCGGCTCGGGTCGTCGGAGAGCCCGACGACGGCCCAGGTCTCGAGCTCGTCGAGCATGAGGGAGACCGCTGCGGGGTCCTGCCAGTCGGCGCCCACGCCGCTCACCGCTCGCCGAAGACGTCGGGCACGCGGGAGGCCGGGGCCGAGAAGTCGGGGTCGCGCTTCTCGAGGAAGGCGGCGACGCCCTCCTTGCCGTCGGCCTGCGACGCGTAGAACATCGCGAGCGAGTCCGCGCGGTGGGCGTCGAGCGGGTGGGGGGCGCCCACGTTGCGGTAGACGAGCTGCCGGGCCAGGGCGACGGCGTACGGCGAGCGGTTGCGCGTGAAGCGCCGCGCCAGCTCCTGCGCCGCGGGCAGCAGGTCCTCGGGCTCGTGCACGGAGCGGACGAGGCCGCCCTCGAGCAGCTCGTCGGGGCCGAGGATGTCGGCGGAGTAGATCCACTCGAGCGCCCGGGAGATGCCCACGAGGCGGGGCAGGAACCACGACGAGCAGGCCTCGGGCACGATGCCGATCTTGCCGAAGACGAAGCCGACGCGCGCCCTGGTCGACACGAGCCGCACGTCCATGGGCAGCGTCATGGTGGCCCCGATGCCGACCGCCGCGCCGTTGATGGCGCCGATGACGGGCTTGGTGCAGTCGTAGATCGCCAGGGTGACCCGGCCGCCGGTGTCCCGCACGCCCGCCTGGATCTCGGGGGCGTCGAGGCGGTCGCGCATGTCCTCGGGGGTGGGGCTCAGGCTCTCGTCGAGACCGAAGACGTTGCCCTCGCGGGTGAGGTCCATGCCGGCGCAGAACGCCCGCCCGGCCCCGGTCACGACGACCGCGGCGACCTCGTCGTGGTCGTTGACGCGGCGGAACGCCTCCTCGAGCTCCTCGGCCATCGTGACGGTGAACGAGTTGAGCGCGTCGGGGCGGTCCAGCGTCAGGGTGAGGACGCCGTCCTCGACCTGCCAGTCGAGGGTGGAGTACGAGGGGACCGAGGTCGTCATGGGCGGAGTCCGTTCTGGGTGCAGATGTCGTCGGTGATCTGGTCGGGTTCGTCGGAGGCGATGGCGGCGAACAGCAGGTCGGCGCGCTCGGTGTCCCACGACTCGGCGGAGCTGCTCGTCAGGGGCACCGTGCAGTTGTCGGCGCCGCCGCCGATGGCCCGCAGGGCGAGGGCCATGCGGCCGGCCTCGACGACGTTGGTCTGCTCGTCGACGGCGACGAACGAGGTCGCGGCGACGTTGAGCGCGACGTACCGCCAGGGGAGCACCACGTTCCACGGCGAGGCCGCCTTCGAGCCGACGGCGGCGACGACCTCGCGCTGGTTCTGCACGCGGTCGAGGTCGGAGGCGGTGAAGGGGCACTCGGGCGGGCCGTTCTTGGAGCAGCGCGACCGGGAGTAGCCGAGCGCGGTCACCCCGTCGACCTCCTGGCAGCCGGCCTCGAGGTCGATGTGGGCGGCGTCGTCCTTGATCGGGTCGTCCGGGCAGACCTCTATGCCGCCCACCGCGTCCACGACGCCGGCGACGCCCCCCATGCCGATCTCGGCGTAGTGGTCGATGCGGACGCCGGTGTTGCGCTCGACGGTCTCGACCAGCAGCCGGGCGCCGTCGTCGCCCCCGCCACCGCGGGAGTAGACCGCGTTGATCTTCGAGGTGCTGCCGTCGGGCAGCTCGACGTTGCTGTCGCGCGGGAAGGACACGACGACCGGCGAGCCGCTGCCGGTGTGCAGCAGCATGATCGTGTCGGTGCGGTCGCCCTCGTTGCTGCCCGTGCCGAGGCGGCGCCGCTCCTCGTCGCTGAGGCCGGCGCGGGAGTCGCTGCCGACGACGAGGTACGTCGTGCCCGGCTGGTCGCCGGGACGCTCGCCGCTCGGCATCGCGTCGACGCGGCCGACCTGGGTCCAGGCCCAGATGGGCGTCGCGACGAGGAAGACCAGCCACAGCGCGAGGAGCGCCAGCAGCACGCGACCGACGCGCGGGCGCCGACGACGGGTGCGCGCCGGGGCCTGCGGGGCCGGGCCCGGCGGGGGGCCGGGGGGATGGCGGTCCGCGGGGCCCCGCGGG
>NZ_JAHWBL010000087.1:0-10699 GCF_029493445.1 Nocardioides sp. ChNu-99
TGGCGGTCCCCGCCGCGGCCGCGGTGGCAGCAGCCGAGCAGCTGGGGTTCGGCTACGACCTCCGGTCGGTCTCCGCGGTCACCGCCGACGAGCCGGCGGCGACGACGGGGACGAGCCCCCTGTGGTGGGTCGGGGGCGGGCTGCTGCTCGCCGCGGCCGCCCTGCTCGCCGTACCCGCCCACCGTCTCCCGGGCCCGCTGGCCCGCTCCCGCCGCTCGGGCGGTGCCCACCCCACCCCACCCCCGGTCTGACCGGCCCTCCTCGGCGCGCCCGCGTCGACCCGAGAAAGGAAGCACCCATGCCCACCCCCACCCGAGCCGGAGCCCGTCGCGGTGTCCGCGCGAGCGCCACGGCGGCCGTCGCGGCCCTCGTGACGGCGCCCCTGGCGCTGGCGACCCCGTCCGCCTCCGCGGCCGACGAGCCCGCCGTCGTCCCCACCCTGCAGTGGGAGATCTCCCAGCAGTTCGACAACCACCTCGCGGTCCACGAGCTCGCCGACGGTGCCACGGAGGACGCGGACGGCGTCGTCACGTTCCCCGGCGGGGTGGGCACGTACGACCCGTTCACCGGCGCCGCGAGCGTCGCCTACGAGGGCTCGGTCTCGGGGACGTTCGGCCCGAACTTCGGGCTCCCCGCGCAGTACACCGTCACGGTCGCCGATCCCGTCGTGACGGTCGGCCCGTCCGGCGCGGGCACGATCGAGGCCACCGTCTCGGCGTGGAACACGGGCGGCTCGGGCAGCACCCCGGCCCAGACCGAGCCCACCCAGGTCGTCGTCACCACCTTCGACGCGCCCGCCGAGTGGACGGCCGGCGACGGCGTCGGCTCCATCACGGCCACGCCCGACTGGGTCGGCGTCCTGCCGGCGGACTCCGAGCAGGCCACCGCCCTCGGCATCCCGGCCGGCCAGCCGGTCGAGGGCGCGTCGTTCGCGCCCGAGTTCCTCGGCGCGCTGACGCCGGGCGTGCGGGCGCACTTCTACCAGAGCCGCGCGAACCAGACGGTCAAGAAGCCGTCGTCGTTCACGGCCACGGCGACCCCGGCCGCCCCGCCGGCGGTGACCTACGAGACGACGTCGACCTCGCACGAGGACGGGCTGCTGCTGCGCGTCTCCGGCACCGGCTTCCGCGGCGTGACGGTCGAGGGGGACAACGGCGTGTACGTCGGGCTCGCCCCGGCCGGCGAGATGCCCGACGTGTCCGACCGCGAGAACACCGCGCTGTTCGCCGGCGTGAACTGGGTGCCCGCGGCGTCCATCGGTGAGGGCGGCACCTTCACCACCTCGGTGAGCGCGCCGACCGAGAAGCTCGACCCGACGGTGGACTACGCGCTCTACACCTGGCAGGCGCACACCTACTCCAACGTCTCGCAGGACACCCAGACCCCGGTCACCATCGACTGGAGCGCCCTCGAGGAGCCCGTCGCCGACGTCACCCTCACCGCGACCGGCTCGACCGGGCAGCGCTACGCCACCACCACCTGGGTCGCCGCGAAGGTCGCCGGCGTCGCCGACGGTGCCGGCACCGTCACCCTGACGGGTGTCGGCGCGGCGCAGTCCACCCCGGTCAAGTACGGCCAGGCCGCGTTCCGGGTGCCCGCCACCCTCGCGCCGGGCACCTACACCGCGCGCTACACCCTCGCCACGGACGGCGCCGGTGACGGCACCACCACCACGACGACCTTCACGGTCCTGCAGGGCACGTCCACCACGGGCGCGTCGTTCCTGTCGAGCCCGTCGAGCCGCAACGCCAGCACGGTGCGCGTCGTCGTCGCCCCCAAGACCAACACGACGGGCGTCCCGGCCGCGGCCGGCCCCGTGGCCGTGAAGTTCTACCAGGGCAACCGCGTCGTCTGGTACTCCGGCGTGAAGCAGCTGGCCGGCGGCCAGCTGCAGGTCACGGTCCCGCGTCTCCCGGCCGGCCGCTACGCGGTCGTGATCGGGTACGCCGGCTCGAACCTGCTGCTGTCGTCGAACCACTCGCGCTACGTCGACGTGCGCTGACACCAGCTCCCACCCCGCACGGGGCCCGGTCCTCCCCAGGACCGGGCCCCGTGTGCGTCCGTGGCGTCTAGGGTGGGCTGGTCGGTGGCCGGGCGCCGGCCCCCGGCCGCACGAGGCGGCCGGGCACCGACGGGAGCCGACATGGGTGAGCAGCGCCGTACCACCGGGGCGAGGTCGTCCGTGCCCGTCCTCGCGGTCGGCGCGGCCGTCGTCGTCCTCGCGGTCCTGGCCGTCCTGGCGTTCGTGCTCCCCGGCGGCCCCGACCCCGCCACGGCGCGCCCCGGTGAGACCGACGGGGCCGGTGGGGCCGCTGGGTCCGACGGGGCCGTCGAGCTGCGGGTGGACGGCCCCACCAGCCTGACCTACGGACGCGTCGACGCGGCGCTGCAGGGCTTCACCGCGTACGTCGCGGGCGACGTCGGGGACGAGGCCCGCGTCGAGGTCAGCGGGGTCGGTGAGCCGACGACCCTCCCGCTCTCGTGGTCCGGCCGCGCCCACGTGCGCCCCGACCCCGCGCTCGGGGCCGGACCCCACGAGGTCGTGGCCACGCTGGACACCGCCGGGGGAGAGGGCGACGGCCTGCGCGCCACCCACGCGTTCGAGGTCCGCAGGGCGGAGTCCGTCGTGGGCGCCTCCTTCATCCGGCCGCCCACCACCCGCGACACCGGCCTGCTGCTCGTGGCGCCCTTCGTCCGGGGCCTCGACGTCACGCCGCCGCAGCCCGACGCCACGGTGTCGGTGAAGGTCTACCTCGGCACCGACAGCGTCTGGAGCTCGGGCACGCTGCCGGTCACCGCCGACGGCACGGTGGTGGTGCGGGTGCCCGTGCTGCGGGCGGGCGACTACCGCCTCGCCGTGGGGTACGGCGGCTCCGCGAACCTCGAGCCCGGCGCCACCGTGCGCGGGCTGCGCGTGCGCTGAGGCGCCGAGCGCCCGACCTCCTCCGCCCGACCTCGCTCACCCCGGGGCGCCCGACGGCCTCCCGGCCGGGGCCCGCGAGCGCTAGGGTCGGGCGTTCGCGGGGGCGGACGCACCGGCCCCTGATCCTTGCTCGGAAGGACCACCGTGACGGCTCGTCGTACCCCCACCCGCTCCTTGCGCCGCGTGGCGCTCGCCTCCCTCGCCGCGCTCGCGCTCGGCGGACCGGCCCTGCTCGCCCCCACCGGCGCCGCCACCGCCGCGGCCACTGCCCCCGCCCCCGCCATCGCGCCCGGCGCCGTCCAGGCCGCCGAGGACGCGTTCACCCTCGACGCCCGGGTGCGCTCCGCCTCGTCCGCCGGCCTCGCGGTCGACGCCACGGCCCGCGGGGTGGTGCTGCCCGCCGAGGGTGGCGGCGCGACCGTGACCTTCGCGCTCGGCCCGGCCGGGCTCACCGATCCCGCGTCCGTCGACCCGTCGGCCTTCGCCGCGGTCGTCGAGGAGCCCGCCGCCGCCGCGGAGGAGTACGCCGGAGCCCTCACCACGACCCTCACCGCGGAGGCCGACCGGGTCCTCGCCGACGCCGACCACGCGGTCTACGCCTGGCAGTCCGACGGCGAGGCGGGCCCGGGCGGCTCCGCCTCGACGCCGCTGGAGGTCGACCGCGACGCCCTGGGCGGCGACGTCGTCGTCGAGTCGTCCGGCCCGAGCGCCCACACCTTCGGTCGCACCGACACCTTCGTCTGGCTCGCCGTGCGCGGCGTCCAGCGGCCCGCCGCGCTCGGCGGACTGCTCACCGGCCTGGACGGTGCCCGGGTGGTGGCCGAGAACCGGGGCGGGGGCGTGCTGCGCTTCCGCGTCCCCGAGCGCACCCTGCCGGGCACCCGCACGCTGCAGCTCGAGGTCACCAGCCCCGAGGCGGCTGCCGACGGGCTGGTCGTCACGCGCCGGCTCGTGGTGTCCCGCGCCGCGACGACGGCCGTGTCGTCCTTCGAGGTCGCGCCCGGTCCCCGGCGGACCGGCAGCCTCCTGGCCGGAGCCGTGGCGACCGACCCCCGGACCGGGTCCACGGTGCCCCGCGCCCGTGGGCCGATCGCGGTGAAGGTCTACCGCGCCGACGGCTCGGTGGCGTGGTCGTCCGGCGTCCAGCAGCTCGTCGCGAACGCGGCGTTCGACGGCCTGCGCCGCTTCGCGGTGCCGGCGCTCCCGGCCGGGTCCTACCGGCTCGTCGTCGGGTACGGCGGGTCCAACGTCTTCGAGCCGTCGAGCGCGACGCGCACGTTCAGCGTGCGCTGATCCCGCCGAGGACGAACTCGACCACGACGTCTGCGGGCACCTGCCGCGGGTTGAGGCAGGCGTGGACGAGGGGGAGGACGGCGTCGACGTCGCGCACCGCGAACTCGCCGCTCGCCACCCCCTCGTCCACGATGTCGCGCAGCACGGTCTCGACCGCCACCACGTGCTCGCGGATCTCGCGCAGCGAGGAGTCCGAGAGCAGTCCGTAGACCTGGGGGCCGAGGCCCAGGTGGAACTGCTCGCCCTCGGCGAGGTGGTGGTGCAGGTAGCGGCGCAGCCGCTCGGTCGGGCTGCCGGCGTCCGCCAGCACCGCCTCGAGCGTCTCGAGGTAGCGGGTCGTCTCGTGGGAGGCGAACGCCACCACCACCGCGTCCTTGTCGGGGAAGTGGTGGTAGATCGACGTGCGTCCCACGCCGGCCCGCGCGGCGAGCTGGGCCATGGTGATGGCCTCGAAGCTGCGCTCGCCGACGAGCTCGACGAACGCCGCGAAGACCCGCTCGCGGATCTGCTCGCGGTGGGCCGACAGGGACTCTCCCGAGATCTTCGGCACGGGCGGCCTAGAGCCTCGGCACCACGGCGCCGAGCAGGGTGCCCATGCGCGTGGCCGCGGAGCGACCGGCCTCGAGCACCTCGGCGTGGTCGAGCGGCTCGCCGGAGATGCCGGCCGCGAGGTTGGTGACCAGCGAGATGCCCAGCACCTCCATGCCCGCCTGACGGGCGGCGATGGCCTCCAGCGTGGTGCTCATGCCGACGAGGTGGCCGCCGATGGCGCGCACCATGCCGATCTCGGCCGGGGTCTCGTAGTGGGGACCGGGGAACTGCACGTAGACACCCTCGTCGAGCCCGGGCTCGACCTCGCGGCACAGGGCGCGCAGCCGGGACGAGTAGAGGTCGGTGAGGTCGACGAACTGCGGGCCCTCGATCGGGGAGCGGCCGGTCAGGTTGATGTGGTCGCTGATGAGCACGGGGGTGCCGGGGGACCAGGTGTCCTTCAGGCCACCGCAGCCGTTGGTCAGCACGATGGTGCGGCACCCGGCGGCGGCGGCGGTGCGCACGCCGTGCACGACGGCGCGCACGCCCCGGCCCTCGTAGTAGTGGGTGCGGCTGAGGAAGACCAGGACGGAGCGGTCGCCGGCGCGCACGGAGCGGATCTTGCCGGCGTGGCCGGCCACCGCGGCGGGGGCGAAGCCGGGCAGGTCGGTGGTGGCGATCTCGGCGACCGTCTCCCCGAGCATGTCGACGGCCGGGAGCCACCCGGAGCCCAGGACGACGGCGGCGTCGTGGCGCTCCACCCCCGTCAGCTCGGCGAGGCGGGCGGCGGCAGCGGTAGCGGCCTCGGTCGGGTCCAGGTCGTCGTGGTGCACGTCGCGAACTGTAGGCCAGAGTGGCGCGCGACACCCGTCGGCGCACGCGGGCGACGTACCTCCCGGCCCCGTTCGCGCAGGGCGTACCGGGCGGTAGCCATCCCGCCCGGGACGGGGCCGTCCGGGTGGATAGTCTGGTCCCCGTGACCCACTTCGATGTCCTCGTCCTTGGTGCCGGCCCCGGTGGATACGTCGCGGCGATCCGAGCCGCCCAGCTCGGCAAGTCCGTCGCCGTCATCGAGGAGAAGTACTGGGGCGGTGTGTGCCTCAACGTCGGCTGCATCCCGTCCAAGGCGCTCCTGAAGAACGCGGAGCTCGCCCACACGCTCACCCACGACAAGGCCAAGTACGGCATCGAGGGTGACGTCACGATGTCCTACGGCCCGACGTTCAAGCGCTCGCGCCAGGTGAGCGCCGGCATCGTCAAGGGCGTCCACTACCTGATGAAGAAGAACAAGATCACCGAGATCGACGGGTGGGGCACCTTCACCGGCCCCAAGTCGATCGACGTGAAGGGCTCCGACGGCTCCACGACGACCTACACCGCCGACGACGTCATCATCGCGTCCGGCGCGAAGGTGCGCACGGTGCCCGGCGTCGAGATCAGCCAGAACGTGGTCACCTACGAGGAGCAGATCCTCGACGAGGACCTGCCGGGCTCGATCATCATCGGCGGCTCGGGCGCGATCGGCGTCGAGTTCGCCTACGTGATGAAGAACTTCGGCGTCGACGTCACCATCGTCGAGTTCCTCGACCGCATCGTGCCGACCGAGGACGCGGACGTGTCGAAGGAGCTGCTCAAGCACTACAAGAAGCTGGGCATCAAGATCATGACCTCGACCGCCGTCAAGGGTGTCGAGGACACGGGCTCGGGCGTGAAGGTCACCGTCGCCCCGGCCGCCGGCGGCGACGAGCAGGTGCTCGAGGCCGACAAGATGCTCGCCGCGTTCGGCTTCGCGCCGCGCACCGAGGGCTACGGCCTGGAGAACACGGGCGTCGAGCTCACCGAGCGCGGCGCCATCGCGATCGACGAGTACGGCCGCACCAACGTGGACGGCGTCTACGCGATCGGCGACGTCACGGGCCGCATGATGCTCGCCCACGTCGCCGAGGCCATGGGCATCGTCGCCGCGGAGGTCATCGCGGGCGCCGAGACCATGCCGGTCGAGTTCGACTTCATCCCGCGCGCGACGTACTGCCACCCCCAGATCGGCTCGTTCGGGTACTCCGAGCAGCAGGCCAAGGACAAGGGGTACGACGTCAAGACGTCCACGTTCCCGTTCAGCGCCAACGGCAAGGCCCAGGGCCTCGGCGACGGCGTCGGGTTCGTCAAGGTGGTCGCGGACGCGGAGCACAACGAGATCCTCGGCGCCCACATGATCGGCCCCGACGTGACCGAGCTGCTGCCCGTGCTGACGCTGGCCCAGAAGTGGGACCTGACCGCCGACGAGGTCGGGCGCAACGTCTTCGCGCACCCGACCCTGACCGAGGCCGTCAAGGAGGCCGTCCACGGCATCTCCGGCCACATGATCAACCTCTGAGGTGCCGATGAACCGCGTCGTCATCGTCGGGGGCGGGCCCGGCGGCTACGAGTCCGCGCTCGTCGCCGCCCAGGCCGGGGCCGAGGTCACCGTGGTCGACACCGACGGTCTGGGCGGCTCGGCCGTGCTGACCGACTGCGTGCCGAGCAAGACCCTCATCGCCACGAGCGAGCTCATGTCGGAGCTGTCGGGCTCCGCCGAGCTGGGGCTCAGCTTCCTCGACGTCGAGGGCGACGCGGCCACCTCGATCCGCGTCGACCTGGGCCGGGTCAACACCCGGGTCAAGCAGCTCGCGGCCGACCAGTCGAGCGACATCGCCCGGCGTCTCGACCGGGAGGGGGTGCGGCTGGTCCACGGCCGCGGCCGCCTGGACGGCCCGAGCCGCGTCGTGGTCGACCTCGTCGACGGCGGCGAGGAGACCCTCGAGGCCGGAGCGGTGCTCGTCGCGACGGGCGCCTCGCCGCGCGTCATCCCGAGCGCGGTGCCCGACGGGGAGCGCATCCTCACCTGGGAGCAGGTCTACGACATCGCCGACGTGCCCGAGAAGCTCGTCGTCGTCGGCTCGGGCGTCACCGGCGCCGAGTTCGCCTCGGCGTACCTCTCGCTGGGCATCGACGTCACCCTGGTGTCCTCGCGCGACCGGGTGCTGCCCGGTGAGGACGCCGACGCGGCCGGGGTGCTCGAGGAGGTGCTGACGCGGCGCGGCATGAAGGTGCTGAGCCGCTCGCGGATGGAGTCCGTCACCCGCTCGGGCGACGTCGTCACCGTGCGGCTGACCGACGGCACCGAGGTGGAGTGCTCGCACTGCATCCTGGCGCTCGGCTCCGTGCCGAACACCGAGGGGCTCGGTCTCGAGGAGGCCGGGGTGCGCCTGAAGGACGGCGGCTTCGTCGGCGTCGACCGCGTCTCGCGCACGAGCGCGCGGGGCGTGTACGCCGCGGGCGACTGCACCGGCGTCCTCATGCTGGCCTCGGTGGCGGCGATGCAGGGCCGGATCGCCATGCAGCACCACCTCGGCGACGCGGTGCAGCCGCTCGACCTGCGCAAGGTGTCCTCGAACGTCTTCACCTCCCCGGAGATCGCCACGGTCGGCTGGTCGCAGCAGTCGGTCGACGAGGGCGAGATCCAGGCCGAGACCGTGCTGCTCCCGCTCTCGGGGAACCCCCGGGCGAAGATGCAGGGCGTGCGCGACGGCTTCGTGAAGCTGATCTGCCGCCCGGGCACGGGCATCGTGGTGGGCGGCGTCGTCGTCGGCCCCCGCGCCTCCGAGCTCATCCACCCGGTCGCCGTCGCCGTGGGCGAGGGCCTCACCGCCGACCAGCTCGCCGCGGTGTTCACCGTCTACCCGTCGATGTCCGGGTCGATCGCCGAGGCGGCCCGCCGGATGCACCACGTCTGACCCGACGCCAGCATCAGCACCACCCCCAGCACGACGACGGGGCCCGCCGCGCGGCGGGCCCCGTCGTTGTGCGCGGACCCGGGGCGCTAACTACCCCTCTGTAGTTCAAGCGTTCCGATTGCACGGCCCCGCGGGCCTGTGATCCGATCGTCGTGCACATCCGTCACACCCTTCACACCAGCCCCGGGTAGCCCCCGCCCGGGGCTGCCGCCTGCCGCCGAGTGCCCCAGGAGCCCCACCCGTGCCTGTCCGTCCGCGCCGTCCCCGCCTGCGCCGTGCCCGCCTCCTCGCCTCCCTGCTGCTGGGCGTGGGCCTCGTCGCCGCCGGCGGCGGCCGCGCGGGCGCCGTACCGGTCGACGACCAGTGGTGGGCGGTGCCGAACGCGGCCACGATCGCCATCGACGGCCACGGCTTCGGGCACGGCAACGGGATGTCGCAGTACGGCGCGTACGGCGCGGCGCAGCGCGGCGTGAACGTGCGCGAGATCCTGCGCTTCTACTACCCGGGCACCACCGTCACGACGGCCGGCGGCACCATCAGCGTCCGCATCAGCGCCGACGACGACGGCGACACGATCGTCGGCTGGCGCGAGGGCCTGACGGTCGTCGACCGCGGGACGAACGCGCGCCTGCCCGTCCCGGCCGGCGTGTCGGGCAGCTGGCGGGTCAGCTACGGCGGCTCGGACACCTCCATCGTCAGCTTCGCCCGCGGCGGCAAGTGGGTGTTCTGGAAGCGCACGCAGGGCGAGGCCGAGCTCTACGCCAGCGGCGGGGCGATCCCGCTGATCCTCGACGGCGGGCGCTCGACGGTGCAGTACCGCGGCACCCTGCGCGCCGCCATCAGCGAGCCCGGCGCCTCGCGCCGCGACACGGTCAACCACGTGACGCTCGAGCACTACCTGCGCGGCGTCGTGCCGCGCGAGATGCCGTCCTCGTGGACCCCGGCCGCCGTGCAGGCGCAGGCCGTCGCGGCCCGCACGTACGCCGTGCAGCAGCGCTCCGAGCCCAAGGCGCGCCACTACCAGATCTGCGACACCACCACCTGCCAGGTGTACGGCGGGTACACCGCCGAGAAGTCGGGCTCCAACCGCGCGATCGACGCGACGGCGGGCGCCATCCTCAGCTACCAGGGCGAGCCGGCGTTCGCGCAGTTCTCCTCGTCCAACGGCGGGTGGACCAACAACGGCTCCGCGCCGTACCTCACGGCCCGCCAGGACCCCTACGACAGCACGTCCGCCAACCCCAACCACACCTGGCTGCTGCGCGTCACCGACGTCACCATCGAGCGGGCCTGGCCCCAGCTCGGCAACCTGCAGGCCATCGCGGTCTCCGACCGCAACGGGTACGGCGAGTGGGGCGGCCGGGTGAACTCCGTGACGTTCCGCGGCAGCGCCGGGACCGTGACGGTCACGGGCGCGACGGTGCGCTCCAAGCTGGGGCTGAAGTCGACCTGGTTCACCTTCCGGGTGGCCCCCCGCAGCTGACCCCGCGCGGAGCCGCCCCCAGCGGTCCCCGCGGCGGAGCCGCCCTCAGGCGAGCTCGTCGAACGACAGCCACGCCCCGTGGCCGAGGTCGAGCACGTCCCCGCTGGCGAGCACGACCGGCTCGTCCCGCAGGCGGAGGGGCTCGTGGTCGGGGCGGCGCAAGAAGGTGCCGTTGGTCGAGCGCCGGTCGAGGGCGACGACCTGCCAGCCGTCGGGGCGCACCTCGACGTGGGTGGCGGAGACGTGGCCCTCGGGCACGGCGACCAGCCGCACCGTGCCCGGTCGGGGCACCAGGTCCGGCCGGGGGGAGCGGCCCACGACGACGGGGGCGTCGATCTCGACGACCTCCCCGGTGCTGACCGTCATCCGGCCCCGGACGGGTGCGGCGACCGGACGGACGTCGCGCGTGACGAGGACCCCGCACACGCGGCACGTCGTGCGGTGCGGGGGGTTCGGGTGGCCCTCGGGGCAGGCCACCGACGGCAGCGTGCCCGGGCCGGCCGCGCCGTCCGCCGGTCCTCCGGGCCGGACGGGCCCGCCGCGGGAGCCGAGCCGCGTGGTGCCGATGCCCTCCTCGGGCGGCACCGCGAGCGGGGCGAGGGGCCGGTGCAGCGTGCCGGACACGTCGACGGATCGGTCGGGCGACCCGCCCGGGCGCAGCACCGGGCGCCGTGCGCCCGCGTCGGGGAGGGCCCG
>NZ_JAHWBL010000088.1:0-9722 GCF_029493445.1 Nocardioides sp. ChNu-99
GAACATCTTCGCGGCAGCGGTGTGGGTCCAGCCGGTTTCCACGATCAGGCGGGCAAGACGTAGACGAGCGCGTGGGGTCAGTGCGGCGTTAGCGTGGGACATGAAGGCCTCCGGTGGGTGAAGCGGTTCCTCGACAGCTCCACTTCACAACCGGAGGCCTTCGCCTGTCAGACAGGCTCACCGCCAGGTAGCGGGACAACCTCCCTGGACATCACAGCTAGCGGCCCTCGAAACCACGCCGGGTACGCCGCGTCATGACGAGCCAGCACAGACGGTCTGACCTGCGAAAACTCGCCCTGTGGAGTAGTGCGCCGCACGGCCAGAACTGTCGGTGCTTCCTGGTGTGATGGGTCCATGAACGAGACCGCGCTGCACCCCCTGGCCGGGGTCGTCGCGCGCGTCCACGGAGACCTCGACGACGGCTTCGAGCTCGGTCTGCTCACGCTGGGCCCAGCCGAGACGGGCGCCGCGATCGTCGAGCTCGAGCGGGCCGCGAACCGTCTGGCTGCTCTGCAGTCGCGGCTGCTGGCCCACGCGGCGGCGGTGCGCGTGGAGGACACGACGGGTGCGCCGTCGACCGCGGTGTGGTTCGCGAACGCCACCCGCGTCACGCGCGCCGAGGCCCACCGCCGGGTCCGCACCGCCGTCGCCACCGAGGAGCGGTACGACGCCCTCGCCGCCGCAGGCACCTCCGGCGCCGTGTCACCCGGGCAGGCCGAGGTCATCGTGCGGGCCCTCGGGGATCTCGGCGACGAGGTGGAGTCAGCCGTCAGGGTGGACGCCGAGCGCGCGCTGGTCGGGTTCGCCGCGGAACACGACGCGAAGGACCTCCGTGTCCTGGGCCGGCGGATCCTCGACATCGTCGCCCCGGCCGTCGGGGAGGCCCACGAGGCCGAGCTCCTGGCCCGGGAGGAGCGGGGGGCCGCCGCGAAGGTGCGGTTGACGATGCGCGAGGACGGCCACGGCTGCGTCCACGGGAAGTTCACGATGCCGGAGATGCACGGCGCGATGTTCGCCAAGATGCTCGACGCCATCGCCTCGCCGCGACGTAGCCATCTCCGGAACGACGCGGCTCATGGCGCCGCCGACGACACCGCCGACGACACGGTCGACGCTCGGCCCGCCTGGGAACGCCGCGGCCAAGCGTTCGTCGAGCTCATCGAGCGCATGCGCGACGCCGACCTCCCCGACGCCGCCGGAGCCGGCGCCACCGTCGTGATCACCATGCAGGTCGACACCCTCACCGGCGGACTCGCAGCGGCGTCGCTCGACACCGGCCACCGCATCTCACCCGGCGAAGCACGCCGCCTCGCCTGCAGCGCGGACCTCGTGCCGGCGGTGCTCGGCACGAAGAGCGAGGTCCTCGACCTCGGCCGCACCGCCCGGTTGCACAGCAAGCCCCAGCGCATCGCGATGATGCTCCGGGACGGGGGTTGCACCGCCGACGGATGCGATGCCCCGCCCCACTGGTGCGAAGCGCACCACGACGACCCGTGGTCACGTGGCGGACGCACCTCCGTCGAACGCGGCCGGCTGCTCTGCTGGCGCCACCACCGCGTCGCCCACGACCCGACGTACCTCACCGAGACCCTCGGCACCGGCAAGCTGCGGTTCACCCGGCGGAACTGAGCAGCCCCCCTCAGCCGCACCGTGGTTTCGAGGGCCGCTGGCGCGGCCACCTCCACCACCGGACTGACGCGGCCACCTCAACCATCGGAGATGACTGGCGACCGAGTCGCCCCACCCGTCCCGCGCGCCGACTCAGGCGGGGGTGCGGGCCGCCGTACCGAGGCCGTGGCGGCGCAGCCACGCGTCGACGCGGTCGTAGGCCGCGCGGCGGGGCTCCTCCAGCGACAGGAAGATGTCGTGGCGGGCGTCGGGGATCGGCACCACGGTCGTCTCGTTGCCGAGGCAGCCGGCCCAGCGGGCGATCTGGCGCACGTCGAGCACGGTGTCGGCGCGGTCGCTCGCGTCGGTGTAGCGCCGTGAGTAGTGCGTCTTGTCCGAGCGCAGCACCAGCGAGGGCACCCCGACGTCGAGGCCACGGTGGAGGCGCGCGTGGCCGCGGCGTACTGCGTTGAGCCACCCCACGGTGATGGGGAAGGCGTCGATCGGCTTGAGCTCGAGGTCGAAGTCCCACTCGCCCGTGCCGGTGGTGTGGAGCGTCGAGCCGTAGACGCTGCCGGGCAGGTCCAGCGCCCGGAAGGGACGCACCTGCGCGACCGCCCGCAGCGCCCACGTGACGGGCCCCCGCATCCGCGGCTTGCCCTGCAGGTCGAACCACGGGCTGTTGAGCACCAGCCCGGCCACGGGGTCGAGGCGACCCGCGCGGCGCCGCCGGTCGAGCCACAGCGGCGTGATGAGCCCGCCGGTCGAGTGCGCGAGCACCACCACCGGGAGCTCCGGGTGGGCCTGCGCCACGATCTCGAGCGTGCGGTCGAGCTCCACGTCGTACTGCTCGAGGGTGGAGGCGTAGTGGGCCGTCTGCCCCGGGCGGCGCGAGCGGCCGCACTTGCGCAGGTCGAGGCCGTAGAAGGCCAGGCCGCGCTCGGCGAAGAAGTCGGCCAGCTCGGTCTGGAAGAAGTAGTCCGCGAAGCCGTGCACGTAGATCACGGCGCCGGTGACCTGCTCCTCGGGCCGCACCACCCGTCGCACGACGACGGCGGCGATGTCGCCCTCGCCGTCGGGGTCGGTGCCCAGCTCGATGGTGTGGCGCTCGTAGCCGTCGCCCAGGAGGTCCGGCTCCCACGTCACCGCGCTCACGCCCCGACCTCCACGAGCTCGCCGTGACGGCGGTCGCCGGCGTCGGTGGCCCCGGTGACCGGCGCGAGGGTCTTGTCGAGGTCCGTGCGCAGCGTCGTCAGCGAGTCGAGCACGTAGTTCTGCCGCACCTGCCACGGCCGGCGGTCGCCCTGCCGGGGGAACGCGCCGATCGAGCGCTGCACGTAGCCCGCGGCCAGGTCGAGCAGCGGCTGCGGCTCCAGGTCGCCGTTGGGGCGCGGCGCCACGGCGGCATGGCCGCGGCGGTCCATCCAGCCCAGCACCTTGCACACGAGGCGGTGGGTGAGGTCGGCGCGCAGCGTCCACGAGGCGTTGGTGTAGCCGATGCACACCGCGAAGTTCGGCACGCCCGTGATCATCGCGCCGTTCCACACGAACTGCTCCGACAGCTCGACCCGCTCGCCGTCGACGTGCGGCTCGATGCCGCCGAACGCCAGCAGGCGCAGGCCCGTCGCGGTCACGATGACGTCCGCCTCCAGCACCTCGCCCGAGCGCAGCAGCACGCCCTCGGGCACGAACCGCTCGACGTGGTCGGTCACGACGTCGGCGTCGCCCGCCTTGATCGCCCGGAACAGGTCGCCCGACGGGATGGCGCACAGGCGCTGGTCCCACGGGTCGTACGGCGGGGTGAAGTGGTCGGCGACCAGCTGCGGGTCGCCCAGCACCTTGGTGGCCAGGCCGGTCAAGAGCTTCCGCGCGGTCGCGGGGCGCCGGCGGCAGAACTGGTAGAACGCCGTGCTGAACGCGATGTTCTTGGCCCGCACGACGTGGTGCGCGGGGCCCTCGGGTAGGAGCGCCTTGATGCGCTCCGCCTTCTTGTCCCGGCTCGGCACGGCGCTGATCCACGTCGGCGTGCGCTGCAGCATCGTGACGTGCGCGGCCGCGCCGTCGCCCTTCAGCATCGACGGCACGAGGGTCACGGCGGTGGCGCCGGAGCCGATGACGACCACGCGCTTGCCGGCGTGGTCGAAGTCCTCGGGCCAGAACTGCGGGTGCACGACATGCCCGGCGAAGTCCTCCTGGCCGACGAACTCCGGCGAGTGCGGGTCGTCGTAGTCGTAGTAGCCGGCGCACGAGTAGAGGAAGCGGCAGGTCGTCGTGCGACGCTCCCCGCTCCGCGGGTCCTCGACCGTCAGCGTCCACAGCCCGGCGGCGGTGTCGAAGTCCGCGCCCACGACCTTGCTCGAGTAGCGCACACGCTCGGCGATCCCGAACTCGTCCGCGGTCTCCCGGATGTAGTCGAGGATCGACGCCCCGTCGGCCAGCGAGCGCCCGTCGCGCCACGGCTTGAAGGAGTAGCCGAGCGTGTACATGTCCGAGTCGGACCGCACGCCGGGGTAGCGGAACAGGTCCCACGTGCCCCCCATCCGCTCGCGGCCCTCGAGCACGACGTACGACAGCTCGGGGCGCTCGGTCTGCAGGCGGTACGCCGCGCCCACGCCGGAGAGTCCGGCGCCGACGACGACCACGTCGACGTGCTCGGTCACGGGGTCCGCGGGGGCGGTGGGGGAAGTGCTCATCCTCCGATGATGACGGGGGCGACGGCCGGGTTCTTGACCGGGCGCGACATAGTCTTGCCCCTGCGCGACACCGCCCGCGCGCCACGAGTACGCCGGGAGGTCGCCGCCGTGGGTCACATCCGCTCCGCCAGCCTGCGGGGGCTGCGCGCCACCGTCGCCGAGCTCGGCGGCGACGCGGAGACGCTGGCCCGCAGTGCCGGCGTACCGGTCGAGGCCCTCGACAGCGACGACGTGCTCATCACCGAGCGGGCGGCCGCCACGGTGCTGGAGCTGGCGGCGTCCTCGCTGCGCTGCCCCGACCTGGGGCTGCGGGTCGCCTCGCGGCAGGACATCACGATGCTGGGGTCGCTGGCCGTCGCGATCCAGCACTCCCCGACGCTGGGCGACGCGCTGGAGTGCACCTCGCGCTACCTGTTCGTGCACAGCCGCTCCCTGTCGCTGACCGTGGGGCCCGACCCCCTCGGCGAGCGGGGCGTGGCCGCGCTGCTCTACGGCCCCGCGGACGCGTCCGGGCCCGTGCAGGGCACCGACAGCGGCCTGGCGTTCCTCCACCGCACCATCACCTACCTCGCCGGCGGTCCCTACGGGCTGCGCAGCGTCGAGCTGCCCTACCGCCCGGCCGCCCCCCTCACCGTGCACGAGGCCTTCTACGGCGCCCCGGTCCGCGCGAGCCGGGACGTGCCCGCCGCGGTGCTCCGCGTGCCCCGCCACCTCATGCACCACGAGATGGGCGCGGTGAACGAGAACCTGCGCCAGCTCGCCCTGGCCTTCCTGGCCGAGCAGGCGCCGACGGTGGTCTCCGCCGTCACGCCCCGCGTGCGCGCCGCCGTGCAGGAGTCGCTCGGCACCCGACCCGTCGAGGTGCCGGCCGTGGCCGCCCTCCTCGCCCTGCACCCCCGCACCCTGCAGCGGCGGCTCGAGGCGGAGGGCACGACGTTCGGCGCGGTGGTCGACGACGTGCGGCGCCACACCACGCGCCGGCTGCTGACGACCACCGACCTGTCCATCGGCCAGGTCGCGCACCTCGTCGGCTTCGCCGAGCAGTCGGCGCTCTCGCGCGCCGCCCGCCGCTGGTGGGACAGCTCTCCCCGGGCGGTACGCCGGGGCGCCCGCGACGACCCGGGCGCGCGGCCCGCCTAGGGCTGTCGCGCTCGGGCAAGAAGTCGTCGTGCCCGGGCAAGTCGGCGGACGCGCCGGGCGGCAGACTCGCCGTACCGTCCGCCCGACCCGAGGAGTCCCCGCATGTCCCTGCCCCGCTTCCCGTTCACCGGCGCCGCCGTCGTGCTGACCGGAGCCGCCAGCGGGATGGGCGAGCACATGGCGCTGCAGCTCGCCGAGCGAGGCGCGGACCTCGTGCTCGTCGACCGCGACGCCGAGCGCCTCGCGGACGTGGCCGGCCGGATCCGCGCGGGCCACCCCGGCGTCGCCGTGCACACGGAGGTCGCGGACCTCGCCGACGTCGACGCGATCCCGGCGCTCGCCGAGCGCGTCCTCGCCGTGCAGCCGCGGCCCACCCTGCTCGTCAACAACGCGGGCATCGCCGCCGGCGGCCGCTTCACGGACCTGTCGGCGGCCGAGTTCGACACGGTGATGGCCATCAACTTCCGCGCCCCCGTCGCCCTCACCCGCGCCCTGCTGCCGGCGCTGCTCGGCACGCCGGGCAGCCACGTCGTCAACGTCTCGAGCCTCTTCGGCCTCATCGCGCTGCCGGGCCAGTCGGCGTACTCGGCCAGCAAGTTCGCGCTGCGCGGCTTCAGCGAGGTGCTGCGCGCCGAGCTCGCGCCCCAGCAGGTGGGCGTCACGACCGTGCACCCCGGCGGCATCCGCACCCGCATCGCCGAGACCGCGCTGGTGGCCGCCTCCGCCTCGCCCGATCAGGCCCGCCGCGGCAAGGAGTCGTTCGCGAAGCTGCTGACCTTCCCGGCCGACGTGGCCGCGCGGCAGATCCTCGACGGGGTCGAGCGACGCCGCGTCCGCGTGCTCATCGGCCTGTCGGCGAAGGTGCCGGACCTGCTGGCCCGCGTCACGCCGACGGGCTACGTCGCGGTCATGGACCGCCTCCGCCCGGGCGCCGCGAAGCGCCGCGGCACGGCGTCCTGAGACGCACGGCCGCTCAGCCGAGCGGCTCCAGGGTGGTCGGCGGGTCGGTGAGCTGGGGGCACCGCTCCAGGTAGGTGGAGTAGGCCTCGAGCTGGGCGACCTGCTCCGCGGAGTACGCCGGCTGCTCCAGCTCGGCGGCCACCGCGTCGGGCGGCACGGACGCGGCGTACTCGCGCAGCAGCTGCAGCCCCGCCGCCGCGTCGCCCGTCAGGTCCTCGGGCTGGGGGCGCTCGCCGATCGTGCGGGCCCACACGCGCAGGTCGTCGCCGGTCTCCATGAACTTCACGAGCCCGGCGGCCAGGCAGAACTCCTCGAGCACCTGCTCGGGCCCGGGGCTCGCCCCCTCGGTCGAGCCGGAGCCGTCCGTGGCCCCCGTGCTGCCGGGCGCAGGGACCGACGACGTCGCGCCGGCCGTCGGGTCCGCCTCGTCGCCCCCGCCGCAGCCCGCCAGCGCCACGGCGGCCACGAGCGCCACGACGGGCAGCAGGCGGCCGGGGCGGGCACGGCGTCGGGGGGAGGTCACGGTCCGGATCCTCGCACGGGCGGGCAACCGCCCCCGGACGCGCACGAGGGCGACGGTGGCCGGAGCCACCGCCGCCCTCGTGGAGGCGTGCGTCAGGAAGTCGCAGCGCAGGTGTCGGCGTAGTACGTGCCCAGCGCCTCGCCGGCGTCGGCGTCGTCACCCTCGCCGAACGGGTCCTCGACGTCGTCCTCGACCTCCTCGACGGTCTTGCCGTCGGCGTCGTTGAGCGCCTCGAGGAGGCTCTCGTAGCCCTCGCGGGCGTCGTCGGGGATGTTCTCCGGCGTGCCGGTGCTCTCGAGCTCGTCGATCGCGTCGCCGAGGTCGACCTCGGTGTCGGGCTCGGCCTCGGCCTGCTCACCCAGCGTCGTGAGCGCGGACTCGAAGGACGAGCAGAAGTCCTCCTCGCTCGCGTCGGTCGGAGCGCCACCGCCACACGCGGACAGCGTGCCGCCGGCCAGGACCAGCGCGGCGATGGAAAGAACTCGCTTCATCAAGGAACTCCTCGGGTCTCGGGTGGCGCCGGACGTCCTCGACGAGGCCCTCGACCCGGCAACCGCGGCCACCCTGCCCACGGCCCTGCGGGCGGAAACCCCCGGGTTCAGGCCGTTCTCAGAAGGGCGTGGCGCCCGGGCCGGCAGTCGGTCCAGCGCGTGGGGCCGGCGCCCCGGTCAGTCCCGGAACGCCGCGGGCAGCGGCAGCGCGAGCGCGGCGTCGAGGCGGTCGGCGTACTCGTGCCGGTCGACCTCGACCACCCCCAGGCTCGCGAGGTGCGGCGTCTGCCACTGCACGTCCAGGAGACGGGGGGCGGGCAGCTCGTCGGCGTCGCGCGCGAGCAGCTCGACGAGCCCGGCCAGCGCGACCTTCGACGCGTCGCGGCGCCGGTGGAACATCGACTCCCCCGCGAACAGCCCGCCGGTCGCGACGCCGTACAGCCCGCCCGCCAGCTCCCCGTCCTGCCACGCCTCGACCGAGTGGGCCCAGCCGAGTTCGTGGAGCCGCTGGTACGCCGCGGCGATGCGCTCGTCGATCCACGCGCCGGTACGACGCGGGTCGGCGCACGCCTCCACCACCTCGGCGAACGCCGTGTCGACCCGCACCTCGAAGTCGCGCATCGAGCGGCGCAGCGACCGGCTGACCCGCAGCCCGTCCAGGGGCAGCACGCCGCGGCGTACCGGGGAGAACCACCAGACGTCGTCCTCGTGCGGCATCGGGAACAGCCCGGTGCGGTACGCCGCGAGCAGGGTGCCCGGCTCGAGGTCGGCCCCCGCCCCGACGAGGTCGTCGTCGGGCGCCGTGCGGGGGTCGCCGAAGTCCCAGAAGGAGGGCGGCGGTTCGACGGGCACCCGCCCAACCTAGCCATCCGTAGGATCCGGACCATGGGGATCAAGCAGAAGCTCGGTTCGGCGGCGGCGGCCCAGGTGCCGGCCGTGGCGCCCAACCTCACGGCCAACTTCGTCCGGCAGGCCCTGGCTCGAGCCATCGACGGCGTGGGGCCGCTCAAGCCCGCCGCCGTGACCGCGCAGCAGGTGCTCGACGAGCACGACGGTGACGTCGAGGCCGCCGTCAAGGCGGTCATCGAGAAGCACGTGCGGCTCGCGGGCGCACAGGGGTTCCTCACGAACGTCGGTGGCCTCGTGACGGTCGCCGTGACCATCCCGGCGAACATCACGGGCCTCGCGGTCATCCAGTGCCGGATGATCGCGACGCTCGCGCACCTCCGCGGCTACGACCTCGCCGACCCGCGGGTGCGCAACGCGATCCTCGCCTGCCTCATGGGGCCGGCCGAAGTCGACCGCATGCTCAAGAAGAAGAAGCTGCCGGCCCCGCCGATGGCGCTCGCGACCGCGCCGCAGCACGACCCCGAGCTCGACCGGAAGATCTCGAACGAGGTCGCCACCGACCTCATCTCCCGCGTGGTCGGCAAGCGGCTCGCGGTCACCATCGGCCGGCGCGTCCCGGTCGTGGGCGGAGCGGTGGGCCTCACCGCCGACGGCATGTCGACGTGGAAGATCGGCCGCTACGCCGCCAAGGAGCTGCGGGCGCGGCACACCGGCGCCGCCGCCCAGAAGGCGTAGAGCGAGAGCCAGCCCTGCCGGCCGCCGGCCGGGACTGCGCTCGCGACCGTCACCGTGCCCGCTCCACGTCCCCGGTGCGTCCCGAGGTGAACGAGCACTAACCTGAGCCCGTGACCGCCGCCCCCACCCGTCGCGAGCAGATCCTGGCGACGGCCGCCGAGCTGTTCGCGGCGCGGGGCTTCCACGGCGTCTCGGTCACCGACATCGGCGCCGCCTGCGGCGTCTCGGGGCCCGCGCTCTACAAGCACTTCGCCTCGAAGGACGCGGTGCTCGCCGAGATGCTCGTCTCCATCAGCGAGGAGCTGCTGGCCAACGGCCGCGCCCGCTCCGACGGCGCCCCCGACGCCGCCACCGCCCTCGCGGCCCTGGTCGAGCACCACCTGGCCTTCGCGCTCGGCAACCGGGCGCTCATCGTCGTGCAGGACCGGGACTGGTCGTCGCTGCCGCCCGAGGCCCGGGAGCGGGTCCGCTCGCTGCAGCGCGCGTACGTCGACGTCTGGGCCGCGCGCCTGCGCGAGCTCGACCCCCGCCGTACCCGCGACGCGGCCCGCGCCACCGCCCACGCCGCGTTCGGCCTGCTCAACTCCACCCCCCACAGCGGCCTGCTCGACGACGAGGCGATGCGCGCCCTGCTGCGGGCGATGGCCCACCGGGCGCTCGGCCTGCCCGCGGCGGCCTGAGCCCGGGCCCGAGCGCGGCCCGAGCGCGGCCCGAGCGCGGCCC
>NZ_JAHWBL010000089.1:0-9389 GCF_029493445.1 Nocardioides sp. ChNu-99
GCTCGCCAGCGGCGCCGGCCGAGCCGTCCTCCCCCGCGGCGCCGGGCGTGCCAGCGGCGCCGGCGGCGCCAGGCTCTCCGTCGCGGCCAGCCGGGCCGGGCGGGCCAGGCAGCCCGCGGATGCTCTGCAGCGGGCTGGGCTCGTCCTGTTCGGGCTCCTCGACGGGCTCCTGACCGACGGCCTCGAGGCGTCGGTTCGCTTCCTCAAGCGCTTGGGCCTGCTGGTCGACGATGGAGCGGAGGTCGGCGCGGTCGGCCTTGGACTCTCGGTCGCGCTCGTTGGTGTGGGCGAGCTCGACGAGCAGGTAGAGCAGCACTCCCATGATCCCGAGCCCGACGGCCCAGGCGAGGAGGATGATCGTTCGCATGGACGGTGCGTGTGTCTTCTTCACGACGGCACTCCCGGGGCGAGCACGAACACGGTGATGATGTAGACGACGAGCCCGACGAGGGCCCCCGCCATGACCTGTCGGCGGAACGCGGCGGAGGCGCGCTCCTTCTCCTCGAGCGCCCCGGTGCGCAGGTCGTACTCGCGGCGCGGCACGTAGTCGTCGGAGAGCTTGTTGACGAGCGCGTCGACCTTCTCGATCACACGCTCCGTGGCCTTCGCCTGCTCGTCGAGCCGGCGGACGACATCGGTGAGGCTGGGCTGGTCGGGCATCAGCGCACCCGCCCAGAGCCGGTCAGCCGTGCGAGCTCCTGCTGCTGGCGGCGGTTCGCGGGGGTGCCGAGGGTCAGGCCCATCGTTCTGCCGTCGTCGTCCCAGTCGACCTCGGTGACGCGCACGTCGTCTCCCCTCTCCTGGATCCGGGCGATATAGCCGGCCTTCATCTCCTGGGCATCGATGAGGGTGCCGGTGTGGCGGTCCATCACGCGGCCGCGCACCCGGGCGGTGCCGGACGGGGTGGGGGTGTTCAACTGGGCGAGCTGCAGCTGGCCGGCGCGCTCGGCGTTCGCCGGGGACCCCATGCCGTCGCGGAGGCTGATGGTGGACGCGGACTTCACCCGCCCGACCGCGTCCAGTGCGGGCACGTCGGTGGTGACGCGGCGTGACTGGGTGCGGCCGAGGGAGTCGGTCCACTCGACCACGATCTCGTTGCACAGCTCGACGTCGCCGCCGGTGAGCTCGACGCTGTCGCGGGCGGTCGACAGGACGTAGCGGTGGGTGGAGCCCCAGGACCGCCACTCCGACCTGATCCCCCGGCCCGGGACGGTCTCGAGGATCATCCAGATCATGTTCGGTTCGACGGCCATCAGCTGCTCGTAGACGTCGCGCGCGGTGACGGCGTCGGTGAACACCATCTGGTCGATCCGGTAGGGGTCGGCGGGCGCCTCGATGTAGGCCAGGTCCCCGGTGCACAGCGGCAGGAGGCGCCCGACGATGTCGGCGGCGACCTCGTGCGCGAGGACGTAGCTGGGTGAGGTGTACGCCGTGGGCGGCACCCGGTTGCCGTACCGGTCGAGCCGGACGCCGGTGACGGCGATGTTCGTGAAGAACGACCACGTCTTCCCGTCCGGGACGACCGTGGGGCCGTCGGTGCGCACGATCCGCAGCGCGATGAACTGCGCCCCGAGCGGGGGGTGTCCGTCGCCGGCGCCGGCGATGCGGACCTGCTGGATCCAGGTCGTGTTGATCTCGTTCAGCGACCCGATGTGCGCGGCCCCGTCGGGTGGGGTCCACGTCAGCTGGGTGCGGTACCCGGTGTCGTACTTCCCCGACTTCAACGTCGTCACGATGGACGCGAACTCCTGGCCGGCGTCCCCGAGGCGCCGGTACGCCATCCCGGCCTGCACCCCGGTCCCGTCGATCTCCTCGCCCTGGTCGAACCCGACGAGCAGTCCGTCGGCCCCACCGGTAGGGACGGGCTCGATCGACGCCATCGCGCCGGCGGGCACCGACCGGGACCCGTCACGGACCCACGCGCCGAGCTCGGTGTCGATCCCCACCCACGCGGCGGCCTTGTCGCTGGCCAGCGCCGCGTTCCCGACGGCGGTGAGCTGCCACGACTGCCCGCCGCGGCCGTCGAGCGGCCCCGGCGCTTCGGTCCAGCCCTCCCACAGCGTCTCCCCGGTGCGGGGGTCCGTGATGTACACCCGGTCCGCGGGGCCCAGGTCGGTGAACGCGTCCCGCGGCAGCGCGAGGGTCATGGACGCACGGACGAACCCGCCCGGGGCGGCGGTCGTGAACGTCAGCCGCGACACGTGCTGGGTCACGACCCGCCGGGTCCGACCGTCGTCGATGGCCACTCCGCAGAAGCTCACCGGCCCCCACCTCCCGTCACGGTCGAGCCGGTCACGAGGCGCCCGGGTCGAGCGCCGTCGACGGCAGCCACAGGTACCGGGGCCGGTAGGAGTACTGAACCTCGGTCTCCTCGGCCGCCGAGTCGCCGATCCCGGCCGCGGCGACCTGCAGCAGCAACGTCAGCTGATTGATCGACCCCGGGGTGAGGACGGGGAACTGCCCGCGGGGGATCTCCTGGTTGGGCACCCCCATCGCGGACCCGTCGCCGTCGCGGATGAGGACCGTCTCGGCCTCACCGTCGATAACGAGCTGCTGAGGGCCCGTCACGGCGGCGTTGGCCTGGAGCAGCAGGCTCGAGGTCGACCGGATGCCGGGGCCCCCGGTGGGGAGCGCGAGCATCCCACCGAGCCGCGCGGACCCGAGGCCGCGCCAGGCGTAGACGCTGGCGTCGTAGCCCGCGACCTTGTCGGCCGGGGTGAGGTTCGCGTCGTCGACGCCGGCGGGCCACGAGACGTCCCCGAGCCCGGCCCACGTCGGGTCACCCGGTCCGACCCGCAGCCGCCGCGTGCGCAGGTTGGTGTCGTTCGCGACGTCGAAGTACCCTGTCGCGTCGGCGGGACCCATGCGCCCGAACACCTGATAGCGGCCGGGCTTGACCTGCCCGCGGGTGGGGGCGCCGCCGCCGATGAACTGCCACCTGCCGTTGGGCCGCTGCAGCGGGTTCAGCTGCGTCGTCCTGTACCCCGACCCGGGCCACGACGGGTCCGCGGTCACCGGGCCGTCCCAGCCCACCTCGCCCTGGATCAGGGCGGTCGGGTCCCACCACGCCGGCGCCGCAGCGCGCTCCGGCGTCGAGGCCGCCATGTGGAGCAGCAGCCGCCGCGCTCCGAGGAGCCCGCTCGCCGACCGCAGCGACACCGTCAGCGGCGCCGCGACGTCCCCGAGCGGCGCGGGGAGCTGCACCGTGCACCCACCGAGGTGGGGGTCGTTGCGCAGCAGCGGCAGCGTGGTGGTGATCCGCTCCCCCTCGGCAAACGGCGCGACCGGGATCTGCACGTCGACGAACCACGTGGCGTTGCGCTTCGGGTCGGTGTAGACCCGCGACATGTCCAGCGAGCCGGGCGACCCGACGAAGGTCCGGTAGAAGACTGGCTCCGACGTCGGGGACATCCGGTACATGAGGATCCCGGGCCGCAGCACGTGCCGGGCGACCTCGGAGAGGACCTGCTGGGTTCGGAACGACGGGCCGTGGATGACGAGCGGGAACCGGAGCACCCGGCCGCCCCAGGAGCGGCCGGCCGCGTCGACCGGCCCGTCGAGCTCGGGCGTCCCGAAGTCCCACCCGTTCGCAGTCGGGTAGGTCTTCGTCGTCGCGACCTCGAAGGTGTCCTGGTTGAAGGAGAACACCACCCGCGCCTTGCGGTCTGCTGAGGCGAGGTACTGGACCAGGGGCCACCGATCGGTCACCGTCACACCCCCGCTCGGGCCGCGGCCCAGTCGTCCAGCGCCTGGTCCTTGAAGGCTCGCCGCATCGCCTCGTTGATCAGCCTGGCCACGTGTCGGTTCCCCTCGGCGATGCCGTCGCGCACGGCTCGCTGGATCTCGTTGGCGCTCGCGCCGCGCTCGGCAGGACGCGCGACGACGGTTGTGGCGGCTGTCGAACCGCCGCCGCTCCACGGGACGGCGCGCTCAGCGGCGCGGAGGCCGCCGTCGGCGTACTTCTCGAACCGGCCGCCGAAGATGTCCGCGACCTGGCCGAGGATCGACTCGGCCCTGCCACGGCGCCAGTCGTCAGCGAGCGGGATGTACGCCTCGCCCTTGGTCTCGGGCTCCGACCAGATCCGCAGCTGGCCGCCGGGCTTGGTGAGCTCGGGCAGGTGGCCGTCGGCATAGTCCCCGAAGCCGCCGGCCGCGAAGGCGACAGCCGTGTGGCTCCGCCCGACCCGCGAGAGGATGCCACCGTCGGCCTCGAACCGCGCACCGCCCGGTGCCGTCTGATAGACCTTCGTGTTGCTGCGGCTGACCGCCACACCCTCGGTGCGGTAGCGGGTGATGATGTCGTGGTACGTCCGCGGGGGCAGGCTCCGGATCAGGTCGATCCACCGCCGCACTCCGCTCTCGGCCGCGCCCTTCTGGAGCACCAGGAGAGTCTGACGATCGCCCTCGAGAAGGTTGTACCGATCGGCGACGGCCTCGGCGGCCTCCACGGTCTGAGGCACGCCGTTGATGCGAATGTAGGTCTGGACGTCGGGGGGCAAGTTGTTGAAGGAGTCCATCAGTAGAGCCGTCTGAGCACGCGTCGCGGTGAGCTGCGCGTTCACCAGCCCCGACGACAGGCCGATCGCGTTGGCCCACTCCGCGGCGACATCGGGCGTCGCGCCCATCTCCCGCAGCAGCCCGTACAGCTGGTTCCGGGCGTGCTCTAGCCCCGCAGCCTTCTCGGCGGGCGGAAGGGTGTCGACCCACTGCTGAGTGGAGCGCGCGAGGCCCTCCAGCTGAGTGGCGTTCGCGCGGCCAGCCTCGGTGTCCCGGTCGAGGGTGAGACCGTGCTCAGCGATCGAGTCGCGGAGGCTGTCGATCGCGCCCTCGTACGCCGTGACGGCGCCGAAGTTGTCGAGCTGGCCGTTCCACGCCGCCCAGGCGGTGGAGAGGCGCTCGAGGGCGGAGGCCGCGTCGTCGAAGCGGTCGGCGGCGATGCCGGTCGCGTCGATGATGGCCTGCTGCTCGGCCTGGCTGGCGGAGTAGGCGCCACCGAGCTCCTGGATCTTCTCGAGCAGCCCTTGCGCGGCCTGGGCCTCGTCGGTGAGGTGCTGTGCGCGCTCGCCGGTGAACGCGTCGTACAGCTCGAACGTGCCAGCGTCGATGGTCGCCTGCAGCGAGGCCACCGCATCCTCGGAACCCATCACAGCGTCCGTCAGATCGTTCATCGTGAGGCCCTGCTCACGCGCCGCCAGGGTCAGCCCCTCGGCGGCGATCCGCTGCTGGACCGTGTTGCGCGTGGACTCCGTGGCGGCGCCGGTCTGCTTGTTCAGCGTCGACCGGACCGCCTCGGAGAACTGGGCAAGGTCGGCCTGGTGCTTGGCGGCCTCGTCGGACGCCGCGGACAGGTCGAGCAGCGCCCCGACGCTCGCGCCGACGGCCACGCCGAGCGGGCCGCCCATCGCGCCCATCATGGCGAGGGTGATGGTGTTGGTTGCGCCCATGCTGGACGCGGCGCCGGACGCCGCGAGCGCGAGACCGCCCATGGCCGCGCCGGCCGGGATCGCGGTCCGAGCGATCGCGCGGAGGTTCTGGCTGGTGCGCTGCGCGGCGGCCTGCACGTTGGTGAGCGGACCGACCATGCCGGCCTGGATCTGCCGCTGCTGCTGGGTGGTGCCCTGCAGGGTCCGCAGGTCAGCGGCGAGGGTGCGGATCTGGCCGCCGGTCTGGCGGAGGGTGCCGACGAACTGGCTGCCCATCACGGCCTGGGTGCCGCGAGTCGCGCGGGACAGCAGGGTCATGGCCGCTGCGGCCGCGAGAAGCGGGGTGCCGACGTTGCTGTCGGCCACGGCGGAGAACGCCTCGGCGACGGCCTCCACGACCTCCAGCACCGGGCCGCCGAGGGGCGCGATCGCGACGACGAGATCGGTGATGGCGCCACCGATGGCGGCCGCGGTCTCGGCCACCCGGGGGCCGTTGTCGCGGACGTACTCGACGAAGTCCTGGAACCCCTGAGAGTCCTCGAGCTCGGAGGACCACCGGTCGAAGTCGTCGGCCTGCTTGACCAGCCAGTCGCCGAAGTCGCGGTTGAGGGGCTGGAACGTCATCCACATGTTGGCGAAGCCGTGGGTGACGTCCCCGGCGATCGAGGCGACGTCGCGCAGGGTCGGTCCCGCCTCGCGCTCGAGGAAGTCGAAGAACTCGAACCACCGGTCGCTGTTGAGGCTGTCGAGACCGTTCGCCACCTCGACGCCGGCAGCCTGGCCCACCCCGTAGAGCAGCGTCTGCACCCGCTCCAGCAGTGGGTCGAGCTCGGTCAGCTCGTCGGTGACCTGGGGGAAGAACCCGCCGGCCGCGGCGGAGCGCATCCCGCCGATCTGGTCGCGGAGAAGACCGATGGTGCCTGCGAAGCGGCTCGCCTCCGGGGAGAGCTTCGACAGCTCCTCATGCATCTTGACGAGGTTGTCGCCGGTCGGGTCGAGCGCGTACTCGTTGACCGCCGACACGGCGTCGCCGACGCCCTGGAACGCGACGGCGATGGTGCCGACCGCGGCGACCGCGATGCCCGCCTGCGAGGCCAGACCCGTGAGGGCCGGGACGGCGACGGCGCCGATGGGCGCGGCCGCGGGGCCCAGGAGCAGCATGGCGTCGAGCAGCAGCCGCACCCGCCCCGAGGCGCGGTCGAACTCGTTGCCGAGCGTCTGCGTGTTCCGGGTCGACTGGCTGATGCGGGTGTTGGACGTGCCGAGCGCCTGGGAGTGCTGGTTCAGCAGCCCGTTGTGTGCGGCCAACTGCTGGTTCAGCGCCTGCAGGGACTGGACCTGCCGGTCGGACTGGTTGGCATTCTGGCCCGCACGGCGGTTGAGCGACTCCAGCGCCCGGTCGGTTGCGGCGGCCTGGGCGGCCAGGCGCGCGAGGGTCGGAGAGCCGCGGTCCTCGATCTCGAGGATGATCCGCTCACGACGAGTCGCCACGTGGCCTCCTCAACGGTTGTCGGCCGCACGCAAGGCCAATCGGGTGGGGTTTGCTGGAGGAGGAGCACTCAGCACGCGCTGCGCCTACAGTCGGCGCGTGAAGAAGAGGACGACCTCGGTGGCCTTGACAGCTCTGCTGTGCCTCTCGGCGTGCGCCGGAGGGGACGACGTCGACGACGAGCCGAAGGCGTCTGCGTCTTCGACGACGAGCCGATCGTCAACAACACCCGATGGCACGCCCACCGAGACGGCGACGTCCGCGTCCACAAGCGCCCGGTGCGATCTCACAGGGGTTGATCCCATGACGACATGGAGCGTCGACCTGCTGAAGTTCGAGTGGGAGACGATCGCCGGCGCTCACGACGGTGGCCTCGAACACCGCCCGTCCGACTACGCCGACTTCGACGTCGAGTTCACGACGCTGCAGAGCGAACTCCCGCCCGCTTGCCTCGAGACCGACGCCTACCTCGACTTCTGGCTCGCGTGGGAAAAAACGATGGTCGCGGTCGAGGACGGCGTGCCGCCGGCGGCGAACATCGACGAGGTGACCACCACGCTCGAAGCGTGGATGGCCACCCTCGACCGCTAGCCCCCCGTGTCGACGCCGGGCGGTGTGAGGAACCGGTCGGCGGGGTTGAGGTCTTCGTCCGCGACCCACACGGTCACGCCTTCGCTGTAGTGGAAGGGGTGGTCGAAGCTCCGATCCTTGGCCCACGACTCCTCGTCGCCGTCGTGGTACGGGGCGTCCTTGTGTAGGAGCGCGTACAGCCCCTCCGCCGCCTCACGGGCCCGGGTGGCGTAGCAGATCGTGCGTTGCGCGAACCACTCGACGTCGGGGTCGGAGCACTTGCTGCGGGGCTGCCCGCACCGGGGGCAGGTGTCCCGCTTCTTCTCCCAGCGGGCTTCCCACCAGGAGCGCTCGTCGTCAGTGAGCGCGTACCACTCCTCGGCGGTGCGGCCGAGGGCCTCAGCGAGTTCTAGGTCTCGTTCGAGGAGCGGCGAGCGATCAAGGACCGCACGTCTTTTGGGTCGGCGGCCTGGGCCCGGTTGAGGTTGGTGGCGATGACGTACATGGCCTCGAGGTCGCTGTCCGAGATGTCGCGGAGGAACGCCTTGAGCTCGAGTTCGGACATCACCGGCTCAACGATGGTCCGGCGGTCAGTGTCGTGGTCGACGTAGCCGAGGAGCGCGGCGGGGAACCGGTCGGTGTCGTAGCCGAGCTGCTGGTCGCGCCGGTTGCCGTCGCGGGGCGGGTGCTGGGCGACGAGGTCTCGCCACCGGCCGGAGCCGATGTCGTTCAACACGACCTTGAGCCCGTCGGCGTTCGCTGCATCAACGGCATCGGCGTACGCCTCCCACGCGGAGAGGGGATCGACGGCCTCGTCCGCGCGGACGCTGGCGCCGTTCTTGTTCTGGACCTCGGCGATGGCCTCGGCCTGCTCTGCTTTGGCGCGCAGCTCGTCGAGCTGCTCCCAAACGTCGCCGTCGAGGACGACGTAGGTGGAGGTGCGGGGCTTGATGCGGGACATGGTCTCTCCTGGCCGGGTGATGCCGGGTTGGTACCCGCCGCCGGCAACCCGGCAGAAGCCGGCGGCGGGCGCTGTGTGGGCCGTGGCCCGTGGGTCAGGCGCTGGCCAGGATCGGCACGTTGAACGCGGGCGCCGACACGATCGACACCGGCTGGGTGAACACGTAGACGCCGGACGCGTCGGTGGCGTTCTTGCCCGGGATCTTCGTGCCCAGCTGGACCGGGACGACGTCGACGAACTGCCCGGCCGCGAGGTCGGTGGTGACCGTGACGTCCTGGCGACGCCACAGGAACCCGAGGAGCTGGTCCTGCAGCGTCTCCCACGCCTTCTTGCCGTCCGAGCCGGCCGCGGCCTGCGGCTCCCAGGCCGACACGAGGTCGGACATCGAGTAGGTCGTGGAGCCGTTGACCTCGTAGTCGTCGGCCTCGCAGAGCCGCGCGGGGAGCGTCACGCGCGCGGTGGCGCCGTTGATGCCCTCCTGGTCGCGGAACAGGTGGCAGGTGATGTTGAGGCCGGTGATCGCGGTGAGCTCCGCGAGCGTGGGGAGCTTGATGTTCGCGACGGCGGGGGCGAACCCCCAGGAGTCCATCGTGAGCGCGCGCCGCTGCTTCGGCTTGAGGGGGTTGACCATCTCAGGCGCCGTCCTTCCCGTTGTCGTCGTTCTCGAGCGCGGCGACGAGGTCGGGCTTGAGGCCCTTGCCGTCGACTGCGATGTGCTGGTCCTCGGTCCGGTCGGCGTTGCGGCGCTCGATCTCGGTCTTGAGGTCGGCGACGCTGCGGTCGCTGTACCCCTTCTCCTGCTCGGCCGCCGGCGCCGGGGTGGCGTACACCGGCGGGAGCGGGACACCGCTGGGGTCCAGCGGGTCGGTGTCGAGGAGGGTGTAGCCGTCGGGGACGGCGTCGTACTGCCGGCGGAGCACGGTCAGCTCGTGACCGGTCTCCTTCT